>CANRHC010000017.1 GCA_947630305.1 uncultured Bacilli bacterium | reverse complement strand
TTCACATTAAAAGCAAATGAAGTAAAAGAATATAATTTATTATTATATTTAGATCAAGAAACACCATTAAGGGAAGAAACACAAAATGCAGGATGGAAAGGGAAAATAACCTTAAGTACAGAATATAAAGAAGATAAATTTGCTAATAGTGGAACATTAAGAACAATTTCTTTTTCTGGTACAAAAGGAATGTGGAAATATAAAAATAACATAACAAAAATAGTAATAGAAACAAAGAAAAAAATAAAAACAGCAGGCGAAGGACAAGCAGTACATGGCCCATTTGATGAAAGTAGTACAGGTGATAGTGCTATTCAAAGTTATGTTGTTTGTGAAACAGGAGATACAAATTGTATAGGGTATTTACAAGGAGATGGAGGGATAAAATTAAATAGTAATAGTTCATATTTATTTAAGGACTTTATTAAAGTAGTGGAAATAGAAGGAATAGAAAACTTAGACACAAGAGATGTAACAGATATGAGTTATATGTTTCAAAGTTGTTATGCTTTACAAAGTTTAAATTTAAGTAATTTTGATACAAGTCAAGTGATAAATATGAATGGTATGTTTTATAGTTGTGAAAGTTTACAAAATATACAATTTCCAGAAACATTTGATACGAGTAGTGTAACGGATATGTATTATATGTTTTATCGTTGTGAACAATTACAAGAATTAGATTTAAGTCATTTTGATACAAGTCAAGTAACAGATATGAATTATATGTTTCAAGGAATGAGTTCGATACAAGAACTAGATTTAAGTAATTTTAATACAAGTCAAGTAATAAAAATGAATAGTATGTTTTATGGTTGTGAAAGTTTACAAAATATACAATTTCCAGAAACATTTGATACGAGTAGTGTAACAGAGATGAGTTATATGTTTTACGGATGTAAAAAATTACAAACCTTGGATTTAAGTAATTTTAATACCAGTAGTGTAACAAGAATGGAGAATATGTTTAAAAACATGAACAGTTTAACAAGTTTAACATTTGGAGATAATTTTGATACCAGTAGTGTAACAGATATGCGTAATATGTTTTACAATTGTAGTCAAATACAAGAATTAAATTTAAGTAAGTTTAATACAAGCAGTGTAAAATATATGGATAATATGTTTTCTGGAATGAGTAATTTACAAACCTTAACATTTGGAGTTAATTTTGATACAAGTAGTGTAACTACTATGTATCATATGTTTGAAAATTGTAAATTACTTCCAAGTTTAGATTTAAGCATGTTTAATACAAGTAATGTAACAAAAATGGAGAATATGTTTTTAAATTGTAGTGCATTACAAAATATTACTTATGGACCAAACTTTATTCATAATACTAGTTCTAATACTTTTGGTATGTTTCAAGGCTGTCCAGCCTCTCCACCGGATGCAAATGTTCACTCATCTTGGGAAGGTGTATCTTTTGATTAGAATAGTTTATCTATTCTTTTTTCGTATACTTTTCTAATTTTAATTTATACTAACAATGGAGGTTATGATATGGATAAAGATGAGTATAAAAAGCTTGTTAAAGAGTATACTCCTAAGGAAAATAAATTACGTAATTCTGTTATTGCTTTTTTTGTTGGTGGTGGTATTTCTTTTGTTGGACAAGTTGTTGCTAGTATTTTGCAGATTACTTTTGGTATGGAAGTTAATGAATCATATGTTTGGCTATGTATTTTGACTATTTTTATTGCATCTTTTTTAACTGCTTTAGGATTTTTTGATAATTTTGTAACTAAGTGTGGATGTGGTCTTATTATTCCTACAACTGGTTTTGCTCATTCTATGACTTCAAGTGCTTTAGATGTTAAAAAAGATGGTTTGATTACTGGTCTTGGTGCAAGTTTTTTTAAACTTGCTGGTAGTGTTTTATTATATGGTATTTTAGCTGGTTTTTTCTTTAGTATTTTAGGGGTGATTTTTTATGGCTAGTAAAAAGATAAATAATGTTTATATTAAAGATGCTTTTAGTTTAGCTGGTCCTCTTGAAGCTAATGGTTCTATTTCTAATTATGATTTAGTTATGAATGATTATTATTATCATGAAAAGACTTTTGAACAAGCTGAGATTAAAATGCAAAGAAATGTTATTGATAATATTTTACATAAGAATAATTTGAATTATAGTGATATTAATTTATTAATTTCTGGTGATTTATCTAATCAAATTAGTGTTTCTTGTTATGCGGCTAGTTTTTATGATATTCCTTTTATTGGTGTTTATTCTGCTTGTGCAAGTTTTACTGAAGGTTTAATTTTAGGCAGTGAATTAATGGAGAGTAAGAAAAAAGGTTATGCCTTATGTGTTACTTCATCTCATAATTTACATGCTGAAAAGCAATTTCGTTTTCCGATTGAATATGGAGCACCCAAACCTCATACAACTACTTTTACAGCAACTGGTGCAGTATCTACTTTACTTAGTAGAGAACCTTCAAACATTAAATTAGAAAGTTATACTATTGGTACGGTTGTTGATATGGGTATTAAAGATGCTACTAATATGGGTGCTGTAATGGCTCCTGCTGCAGCTAAAGTTATTTTAAATCATTTAACCGAAATGAATCGTAGTATTGATTATTATGATTTAGTTTTAACTGGTGATTTAGGATGTGTTGGTAATAAAATTTTAAAAGAATTTTTAAAGAGAAATAATAATATTCTTTTGAAAAATTATTTAGATTCTGGTTGTGAATTATATTTAAAAAGTCAAGAAGTTTATGCTGGGGCTAGTGGTCCTGTTGCTCTACCTCTTTACTTATTTAATAAAATTCTTAAACAAAAGAAATATCATAAGATTTTAATTGTAGGAACTGGTTCTTTACATAATGCTTTATTTGTTAATCAAAAGATGAGTATTCCTTCTGTTGCTCATGCTGTTAGTTTGGAGGTTAATTTATGATTTATTTTAATGCTTTTATTCTTGGTGGGGTAATTTGTTTAATTGGTCAGTTAATTTTAGATAATACTAAATTAACTCCTGGTCATATTACTAGTATTTTTACTGTTTTAGGCGCCTTTTTATCTTTTTTAGGTATTTATCCTAAATTAATTTCATGGGGTGGAGCAGGTGCGACAATGATGATAAGTAATTTTGGTAATTTATTATATCAAGGTGGCTATGAAGGATTTCATGAAGCTGAGATGTTAGGTTTTGCAAGTGGCTTATTATCTAAGGTAAGTGCTGCAATTACAATGGCAATTGTCTTTGCTTTTATCTTTTCAATTTTTTTTAAACCAAAAGATTAAGTTAAGTCTTTTTTTTTATACTATTTTTTGATAAAATGTTTTTTAGAAATAGGTGATTTTTTTGAAAAAGAGTAAGAAGGAAAAAAAAGATTATAGTAATGTTTCTATTAAATATGTTGAGTTAACTCCTACAACTATTGGAGAGATTAATGATAATGAGAATAGTATTTTAGGTGTTATATTTATTTTTATCTTTTTAATTGTGATTATTTTTCTTTTACCTTATGTTGTTAATTTTATAAGTGGTTCAAGCAAAACTGTTACTCCTAATATGCCAAGTTCATCTGAAGAGGTAGAACCACCTAGTGTTGATCCTTTAGATTCTACTAAAGATGAAGTTGAGTTTTTAGATGTAACTAGTCCTATATCTAAAACTATCAGTGGTTTTCGTTATGAATTATCTACTAATATAAGTGCCAATTCGATAAATGTTAAAGTTACCAATGTTAGTGGTTCAGCATTTAATTTAGTTAATAATCCAACTTATATTGAATTATATACTGCCGAGAAAACTTTATTAGATCGTATTTTAATTACTAAACAAGAAGTTGTTTCCAATGCTACTATTTCTTTTGATTTTAAATATAAAGATAATACTAATTCTAATCAAGTTCCTGTTTATTTAACTTTATCTTCTAAAAGCATTAATGATTATCCAGCTATAAATGTTAAAACTTTAGATATTAATAATATGCCTTTTTTAACTTGTACAAAGGATAATGAAACTTTAGTCTATACTTTTTTAGCTAATGAAAAGGGTTATTATTTAACTAAAATAAGTGATACTTTAGTATTTACTAATGCTGATGAATCAACAATTAATATATATGAATCTTTAGCTAATAGCTATAATTCTATCGATGGAGTAAAAGCTGATATTTTGCCTAAAACTAATGGATTTTCTTTTACTTCAGAAATTAATTTAAGTAATGTTATTATAAGTGAAAAAAAGCGTATTTTAAATAATTTGGCGTATTATGAAAAAGATACTGAAGCAAAGACTATTTATTTTGAACTTAATGCTTCAGGATTTAGATGTAATTAATTTTGAAAAGAGTGATATTATGCGTGTTGCTTTAGTAAATGAAAATAGTCAAAAAAATAAGAATAAGATTATATTTCATATTTTAGAAAAAGTTGCTAATGAATATGGTCATGAAGTTTTTAATTATGGGGTTAAAGAAGATGATGATTATAGTTTAGATTATGTTGATTGTGGAGTTTTAATAGGTATTTTATTAGGTAGTAAGGCTGTTGATTTTGTTATTACAGGTTGTTCTAGCGGTGAGGGAATTTTAATATCTGCTAATAAAATGCCAAGAGTTGTTTGTGGTTTTGTAAATGATTTTGTGGATGCCCAAATATTTATGAAAGTTAATGCTGGTAATGCTATTTCTATTCCTTTTGGAAGAAATATTGGTATTGGTTTTGAAATGAATTTAGAAAGTATTTTTAAAACAATTTTTCAAACTGAGGCTAAAAGTGGTTATCCTAAAGATCGTAAAGAAATTCAATGTGATCAAAGAAAAAAATTAAATTATGTAGCTAAATTAAATGTTAATGATTTGTATTATATTTTAGATAAAATGGATAAAGATTTTTTATATCATATTGTTAAAAATCAATATTTTGAAGAAAACTTTTTTTCTAATTGTAAAGATGATAATATTGGTAGTTTATTAAAAGATTTAATTGATTTATAATTGGGGTTTATTATGACAAATGAAAAATTTATTAATAGTTTAATAGTTAAATATCCTTATTTTAAAGATTTTAATTATGAAAAAAATATGTTATTTTACAATAATAAAAAAGTTGATTTAAATAATATTAATTTAGATCATTTTTTTAGGAAAAATGTTAAACTTAGTAATAATTTAGGTTCTTTAAGTGCTGATGATGTTTTTAATATTATTTTATGGCATTGTATGAAAAAAGGACAATCTTTATTAAATATTGATGAATCCATTTTAATTAAAGGTTTAAGGATTTTAAAACATGAAAATAGTGATGGTTTAATTGATGATTATGTATACATTATTGATAATTTAGGTAATACTTATATAACTCAATGTGATTTAGCTAATAAAGTTTTTAAATATTATAATGAAGAAATTAATAAGAATTTTAATCAAGTTACTGTTTATATGATAAATAAATATTTAAGTCAATTTCAAAATGAAAGTTATTTTAAAAAATTTCAAAATGATTTAAATAATGGTTTAGTTAATAAAGAATATATTTTATTAATGATTAAGATGTATAGATTAAAAGATTATTTAATGCCTTATTTATTAGAAGATTTAAATATATTTATTAATTATATTTTAGGATTAGAAGTAAAAGAAGATTTAAATTCTAATGAAGATATGATTTTAAAATTATTTAAAGATTCTAATGTTTTAAAAAGACAAAATGGTTATTTAAATGGTTATTTGATTATTGCTTTAGTAATTATTTTAGGAATATTTTTAGGAATGTTATTTTTAAAGGTTGGGTATAGATGAAAAAGTTTTTGATTATTTTTTTGTGTATTTTTTCTTTTGGCTGTCAAAAAATTAATAAAACTGTTTCTAAAGATATTTCTTTAAATTTAAATGGTGAGGAAGAAATTACTTTAAATTATGATGAAAAATATGTTGAACCTGGTTTTATGGCATTTGATTTAGATGGTAATAATGTTAATGATTTAGTTAAAGTAAGTGGTAAAGTTTTAAATAAACCTGGAGAGTATACTATTACTTATGAGTTATCCCTTTCTTCAAAGTCTATTAAAAAGATCCGAAAAGTTAATGTATTGATGGCTGATTTTAAAGATAATGCATCTTTTATTCCTGTTTTAATGTATCATTATTTTTATGATGATTTGGAAGGGGAAAGTGGTAGTGATGCTAATTATTTAGCAAAAAGTAAATTTGAAGAACAATTAAAGTATTTAAAAGATAATAATTATTATTTTCCTTCAATGAAAGAGTTAAATGATTATATTGATGGTAAAATAAAACTTCCTTCTAAAAGTATTATTTTAACTATGGATGATGGTGCTGAAAGTAATTATCGGATTGCTTATCCTCTAGCTTTAAAATATGAAATTCCTATTGTATGGTTTGTAGTGACTAGTTGGACTGATCCTAATTTAGAGTATCAACAAGAAATTATTAATTCTGGTTATGTTAGTATGGAAAGTCATACACACAATATGCATCGTGCTGGTTGTTCGACTAATCATGGTGGTATATTTCAATGTATTTTAAAAGATCTTGCTTTAAATGATTTAATTACTTCTAAAAATATTTTAAAGACGGCTACTTCTTTAGCTTATCCTTTTGGTGATTATAATGAATTTACTAAGGAAGTTTTAAAAGAAGCTGGTTATAATTTGGCTTTTACTACAGAATGGGGTGTGGTAAAACCAGGTATGGATAAATATGCTTTACCAAGAGTTAGAATAAGTGCTGGAATGTCTTTAGAAGATTTTATTAATTCTATAAACTAAAATTCGACAAAATAAGTATACTTTTTTCCAAAACTTGCAAAATAGTAATGGAAAGGAGAATAATCATGTTTGTCAAGTTAAAAAGATCTTTTATTTTTGTTATTTTATGTGTTTTATCATGTTTTATAACAAATGTTGTTAATGCTGAGAGTAAAACTGTTAATAATCAAGATGAATTAAAAAGTGCTTTATCTGATGAAAGTATTGATACTATTATTTTAGGTAGTGATATTAATACTACTGAAAAAATAAATATTACTAGACCTATTTATCTTGATGGTAAAAATCATACTATAAAGTATGTTGGTAAATTTGGCGAGGAAGATGATTATACTGTCTGGGCTGGAATTTACGTTTTACAAGTTTATAAAACACAAGCAACAATTAAGGATATTAAACTTACTGGTGGAAATGCAGCTCTTTTAATTAATGGCTCAGTTGTCAAATTAGAAGGTCAAATTGATGTATCTGGTAATGGATTTGGTGGGATTGAACTTGGTAAGGGAGCTAATGTAAGTGAAGCACCAAGAGTTGATTTAGATAGTAGTACCCAAATTGTTAATGAAACTGAAAGTGCCGATCGTCCATCATTATGGGTTCCAGAAGATACTACTGGGGCTGTAATATCAGTTGATGGTGTTAAAAAAGTTTTAACTCCTGGTGAAGAATTAGAACTTAATGAAATTGAACAATTATTTGTAATTCCAACAAATCCTCAAACTAATGATAATATGTTAGCTGTTTTTATAGCTTTCTTAGGAATTTTAGGAATTATCAAATTATTTAAAAAAGAAGCTTAAGTTTCTTTTTTTATTAATTTGGCATGGATTACAATTCTATTTATTCCTAAACCATCCAAACAAGTTGATAAAGTTAATATTTGATCTTCACTATTTACAGTTGTTTTAAAATTAAAAAAACTTCTATTTTGCATTTTTAAAATAAAATCTATAAATTCATTATTTATAAAATGAGTTTTTAAATATTCTTGTTCTAAAGGAATTGTATAAACACTAAAGATTTGAAATATCATTTTAGTATTAAAAGTATTTAAATATATTAAATGATGTTCATTTATCTTAAACCAATTTTCATCTAATAATAATTTTAGACTAGTAAACATTGAATCATCTAAACGACGATGTCCATATATAATTGTATTTTTATTTAAATTATTTAAATTATTTCGATAATCACTAAATATAGAACCGGCTTTATTATAATTTTTATTAAAATCATGATTTAAATAAAATTCATTATTATCTGTTTGAACAACAGGGTATGAAACATTTGTCCCATCAACAACTAAATATGCAACTGTATCATTATTTAATTTTTGATATTCATTTAAATCTATATCTAAATAAGGAGTATTAACAAAATTATAAGTAAAATCATTTTGATCGATTGGAGGATTAAATAAAATATTATTTTCTTCTTTAAAGATTGGTTTATTATTATTTTGATATATTTTTTTATTTTGATAATTATCATTAAGCCAAAAAAGAAAATAAAATAACATATAAAAACTTATTAATAAAATAAAGAAGGTTTTAAATTTTTTTTTCATATATTTATATTGTTTGAATTTTTTTAGTTTTATGCATCAAAAATAGAATTTTTTTAAAATTAGCACTCGATATTGACAAGTGCTAATTTAAGACGTATAATATGTTTGATTTTAAAGGAGGAATAAAGATGAATAATAAAGAAGAAAATGTTTTAGAAAAATATGGAAGAGATATAACTAAAAATGTTGTGGACAATAAAGTTGATCCTATTATTGGTCGTGATGAAGAAGTAAGAAACGTTATTAGAATATTATCTCGGAAAAGTAAAAATAATCCGGTTTTAATTGGTGAAGCTGGGGTTGGTAAAACAGCTATAGTTGAAGGTCTTGCTCAAAGAATTATTAAAAAAGATGTACCAAATAGTTTAAAAGATAAGACTGTTTGGGAACTTGATTTAGGTTCATTAGTTGCTGGTGCTAAATATCGTGGTGAATTAGAAGAAAGATTAAAAGCTGTTTTAAAAGAAATTAAAGATAGTAATGGAAAAATTATTATGTTTATTGATGAAATTCATATGATTGTAGGTACTGGTGCTGAAGGGGCTATGGACATTAGTAATATGTTAAAACCAATGCTTGCTAGAGGTGAAATTCATGTTATTGGAGCTACTACTTTAAATGAATATCGTAAATTTATTGAAAAGGATAGTGCTTTAGAAAGACGTTTTCAAAAAGTTTTAGTTAAAGAACCTACTGTAGAAGATACAATAACAATCTTAAGAGGTTTAAAAGAACGTTTTGAAATATTTCATGGTGTTACAATTAAAGATAATGCTTTAGTATCAGCTTCTTTATTAGCTGATCGTTATATTACAGATCGTTATTTACCAGACAAAGCAATTGATTTAGTTGATGAAGCTTGTGCAACAATTAAGATGCAACTTGATAGTGAACCATCTTCACTTGATAATTTAAAAAGAAAAATTATGAGTTTAGAAATTGAAAAAGAAGCAATAAAAAAAGAAAAAGATGAAATAAATAAAGAACGTTTAGAACAATTAAATAATACTTTGGCTAAATTAAAAGAAGAAGAAAAAGATTTAAGAATTAAGTGGGAAAATGAACAAAAAAATAAACAAGAAATTAATAAAACTAAAGAAGAATTAGAAAAATCTCGTTTTGCTTTAGAACAAGCTAAAAGTGATTATGATTTAGAAAAAGTGGCAAGATTACAACATGGTGTTATTCCCTCATTAGAGGCAAAATTAAATGAATTAAAACAAGAAATTAAAAATGGAATGTTATCTGATGTTGTAGATGATGAGATGATTGCAAATATTGTTTCACGTTGGACAAATATTCCAGTTGCTAAATTAGTTAGTGGCGAAAAAGATAAATTACTTAGTTTATATGATAATTTAAGAAAAAGGGTTATGGGACAAGATGAGTCTTTACATTTAGTTTCTGAAGCTATTATTCGAGCAAGAAGTGGCATTAAAGATCCTAATAAACCAATTGGTTCATTTATCTTTCTAGGGCCTACTGGAGTAGGTAAAACAGAAGTTGCTAAATCCCTTGCTTATGAATTATTTGATGATGAACGTCATATGATTAGAATTGATTGTTCTGAATATATGGAAGCTTTTAATGTTTCTCGTTTAATTGGGGCGCCTCCAGGATATGTTGGTTATGATGAGGGTGGCATTTTAACTGAAGCTGTAAGACGTAATCCTTATAGTATTATCTTATTTGATGAAATTGAAAAAGCTCATAAAGATGTATTTAATATTTTATTACAAATATTAGATGATGGTAGATTAACTGATAGTCAAGGAAGAACTGTTGATTTTAAAAATACTATTATTATAATGACTAGTAATTTAGGTAGTGAATATATTCTTGATAAAGAAGATAATGCTAAAGAATTAGTAATGAATTGTTTAAAAGATTCATTTAGACCTGAATTTATTAATCGAATTGATGAAATAATTATTTTTAATTCTTTACCTAAAGAAGTTGTTTCAGATATTTTAGATAAAATTATAAATGAAATTCAAATGCGTTTAAAAAATTATCATTTAAAGATTAATTTAAGTAAAGAAGCAAGAGAAAAAGTAATTGAAGAAGCTTATGATCCTAATTTTGGAGCTAGACCAATTAAAAGATATGTAACTAATCATATTGAAAATTTAATTGCTCATGAATTAATTAAAGAAGATTTAAAACTTAATACAACTTTTAATGTAGAAGTTAAAAATAATGAATTTGTTATTGAAAGAACATCTAATTAATGGTGTTCTTTATCTTTTTTTGAAAAAATATTTCAAACATTTGTATTTGTAGTATAATGTAATTATCTTGAAAGGTTTAGAATATGAAGTTTAATAATTTGAAAGATTTAATTTTATATCAAAATACTAATAAAACTATTGAGGTTTTATATGATGATGAATTTTTTACCAAATATTAGCAATCATTTGTTCGTGACAATAGCAAACATTTGTGCTATATTAATGTTGGTGGTAATATGAGTATTGAAGAAAAATTAAAAATCCTTGCTGATTCAGCTAAATATGATGCATCTTGTTCTTCATCGGGTAGTAAAAGAGAAAATAATAATGGTTTAGGTAATGCATCTTACAGTGGTATTTGTCATTCTTTTTCTAGTGATGGAAGATGTATATCGCTTTTAAAAATTTTAATGACTAATTGTTGTATTTTTGATTGTAAGTATTGTATTAATCGGAAAAGTAATGAAGTTAAAAGAGCTTTATTTACACCTGAAGAAATATGTCAAATTACAATTAATTTTTATCAAAGAAATTATATTGAAGGTTTATTTTTAAGTTCAGGAATTATTAAAAGTTCTGATTATACAATGAATAAATTAATTGAAACAATTACGCTTTTAAGATGTAAATATCATTTTAATGGTTATATTCATGTTAAGGCTATTCCCGGTGCAAGTAATTATTTATTAAAAAAATTAGGAAGTTTAGTTGATCGGATGAGTGCTAATATTGAATTGCCTACTAATAATGCTTTAAAGTTACTTGCACCTGATAAAAATCAAGATAAAGTAACTAATATTATGCAATTTATTAAAGAAAATAAAAGTAAAAATTTTGTAAATGCTGGGCAAAGTAGTCAAATGATTATTGGAGCTACTAATGAAAGTGATTTAAATATTATGCAAATGAGTACCAATTTATATAATCAATATCATTTAAAAAGAGTTTTTTATTCAGCTTATATTCCTGTTAATAAAGATCGTTTTTTACCATCTTTAAAAATGCCACCTTTAAAAAGAGAACATCGTTTATATCAAGCTGATTGGTTAATTAGATATTATCATTATAAAATTAATGATTTATTAGATGATAATCATCCTAATTTTGATATATTATTAGATCCTAAAACTTCTTGGGCTTTAAGAAATTTAAATCAATTTCCTTTAGAAGTTAATAAAGCTAGTTATAATGATTTATTAAAAGTTCCAGGAATTGGACCTACAAGTGCTAAAAAAATTATTTCTAATCGTAAATATTATACTTTAGAATATAATGATTTAAAAAAATTAGGTGTCATCTTAAAAAGAGCTAAATATTTTATTTTATGTAATGGTAAATACTTTACTAATAATAATTATTTTAATTTAAATTTTATTAAAAATAATCTTTTATTAGAAGATAATATAGATAAGAAAGTACAGCTTTGTTTATTTAATGAATGATTTTGATGTTTATTTATATGATGGTAGTTTTAATAATTTATTAAATACTATTGAAATTCTAATAAAAGAAAAAATAAAACCAATTAAAATAGTTAGTGAAGAATGTTTAGAAAATGATTTATTTAGTAATATTAAAAAGAAAACTTTAAGTATTGATAATTATTTTGCTAAATATTTAAAAAATATTTCTAATGATTTTTTTAAAATAGTTTATGATGTATATTTATCTGATAATCAAAATAAAGAATTAATTATGTATTATTTTATTTTAAATGGATTAAAATATGGTTCTAAAGTTATTTATTTAAGAAAATTAAAATGTGTTAATGAAGCTTTAAATATTAGTAGTTATGTAAGAAGAGAATCCCATAAATTGAAAGGTTTTGTTCGTTTTAGAAAACTAGAAACTAATTTTTTTCTAGCGTTTATTAGTCCAACAAATAATGTTATTGGTTATTTATCTAATCATTTTAAGAAAAGACTTTCTAATGAATCTTGGATGATTTATGATTTAAAAAGAGATTTATTAAGTATATATACTAAAAATAAATTTATGATAATAAAAGTTAAGGATTTAGAAAAAAATAATTTTAAATTTAGTTCTGATGAATTAGAATTTGCTAATTTATGGAATATTTTTTATAAAACAATTGCAATTAAACAAAGAACTAATAAAAGATGTCAAATGAATTTTATGCCTAAGAAATATTGGCCATATATGATAGAAATGAGGGATTTAGTTGAAAAAAGTTATTAGTAAAGAAAGTTATTATGAAAAATTGCTTTTAGGGCTTAATTTATTATGTGATCCAGTAATTAATACTCTAGGGCCTAAAGGTAATAATATTTTAATTAATAATGATGAATTTTTACCTTTTATAAGTAATGATGGAGTAACAATTGCTAAAAATATTTATAGTGAAGATGAAGCTATTAATACTATAATATCTATTTTAAAAGAAGCAAGTTTAAAAACAGAAGAAGAAGTAGGAGATGGTACTACTACAACATTAGTATTATTAAAATCTTTAATTTTATATGGTTTAGAAAAAATAAAAAAAGGAGAAAAACCAATAAATATAAAAAAACAATTAGATAATTATTTAAAAGAAATTTTAATTTTATTAGAAAAAGAAAAAAGAAAAACTACAAAAAAAGATTTTTTCAATATTGCCTGTACAAGTGCTAATGATGAACAAATAGGAAAAATATTAACTAAAGCTTTTAATAAAGTTAAAGATGAAAAAGCAATTATTATAAAAGAAAGTAATAATAATGAAACTATAGTAGAAACAATAAATGGTTATTATTTTGAAGCAGGAGTAATTTCTAATAGTTTTTTATTAAATGAAAAAGAAGTTATATTAAATGATTGTTATATTTTAATATTAGATTATTATTTAGATAATATAGATATAATTAGTAATATTTATAATTTAATGATTGAAAAACAAAGTAATTTAGTTTTAATTGCAGATGGTTATAGTGAAGAATTAAAAAATATAACTATAGAAATTAATTTAGAAAATGATTTTAAAATAATGCTTATTAATACAATAGATTATGAAGAAAAGAAAAATGAAGTATATGAAGATTTAAAATACTTAACAAATACTAAAATAATAAAAAAAGATGATAATATAAATATTAATGATCTAGGTTTTGCTAAAGAAATAAAATGTAGTTTACAACAAACTATTGTAATAGGAAAAACAAGTAAAGAATTAATAAAACATATTAATAAATTAAATAATTATTTAAAAGAAATAAAAGATAAATATTATATTGATAATATTAAAGAAAGAATTATTAAATTAAAACAAAAAATAATTATTATTTATGTAGGGGGATATACTAAAACAGAAAAAAAAGAACTTATAATGAGATATAATGATGCTTTATGTTCAATAGGTGTTTGTAAAAAAGGAATTTTATATGGAAGTGGTTTAACTCTTTTAAAAATAAGCGAAAAAATAAATAATGAATTTAAAATAGTTTTAGAAAGTCCAATAAGACAAATAATGAAAAATAATAATATAAATGAAAATAATATAATAAATAAAATTATAGAAAATAATTATCAAATATTATATAATGTAAAAGATGAATGTTTTGAAAATATATCAGATACAAAAGTTATTGATGCCTATTTAGTTGTTAAAAAAACTTTAGAAACAGCTTTTTCTATAGCAGGATTATTACTTACAACATCACATTTAATAATTAATTTTCATAATAAAAATAATATAAAAAATTATGAATTATAAAAAGTTTTACTTGAATAAGATAAGTAGTAAATGTTATACTTTTTTTAAGGTAGGAGTGTAACATATGAAACTAGAAAATTTTAAGGATGAAAATAAAACAAAAAGGAAAAAAATATTAATTAGTATAGGAGTAATAACAATAATTGGAACATCATTATTACTATATAAAACATTTGCAAGTTTTAAAAGTGAAGTGCATTTTCCAATGATGAGTGGAAAAGTAAATTATTATGGTGGCCGTGGTGATTTAATATTTACTTTTTATAATGAAGATCAACTATTAGATGAAATGCCTCAAAATGGAAATAGTGAAAATTTAGTTTTTGATTATGGAACATGTGATAATGGAGCAACAATAGAATGGGATAAAAATGAATGGGCTCCAATTGTAGATGGACTTATTAAACCTAAAACTACTTGTAGCTTACATTTTCAATTATATCAACCAGGAACATTAAGAAAAATTTCTTCTTCTGATAAAACAGGAATGTGGAACTATAAAGATAAAATAACCAAAATAGTAATAGAAACAAAGAAGAAAGAAAAAACAGCTGGAGAAGGGGAAGTAGTATATGGTCCATTTGACGAAAGTAGTACAAAAGATAATGCTATTCAAAGTTATGTGATATGTGAAACAGGAGATACCAATTGTATTGGGTATTTACAAGGAGTTGGAGGAATAAAACTAAATGCTAACAGTTCATATTTATTTTTAGATTTTAAAAATGTAACTGAAATAGAAGGAATGCAAAATTTAGATACCAGTGAAGTAGAAAGTATGAGTGCAATGTTTGATTCTATGAGCAATTTACAAACATTAGATTTAAGCAATTTTGATACTAGTAGCGTAACAGATATGAGTTATATGTTTGCTTATATGAGCAATTTACAAACTTTAACTTTCGGAGATAATTTTGATACGAGTAGTGTAGAAGATATGTCTTATATGTTTAAAGGAATGTGGAATTTACAAGAATTAGATTTAAGTCATTTTAATACCAGTGGTGTAAAAAAAATGAATAGTATGTTTGAAGGTTGTAGGCAATTACAAACTTTAAATTTAGGAAACAATTTTGATACAAGTCATGTAATATCTATGGTTAGTATGTTTTCCGCAATGAACATACAAGAATTAGATTTAAGCAATTTTGATACTAGCAGTGTAACAAATATGAAAGGAATGTTTGAAATGAGTGATATATCAAATATAATATTTTCAGATAATTTTGGACAATCCGCAACAGATATGACTTCTATGTTTGAAGATTGTAGTAAAATGCAAACATTAGATTTAAGCAATTTTGATACTAGTAGTGTATTAAATATGTCTAGAATGTTTAAGGATAGTAGTATATCAAATATAATATTTTCAGATAATTTTGGACAATCCGCAACAGATATGACATATATGTTTCAAGGAATGAGTCAAATACAAACCTTAGATTTAAGTAAATTTAATCCAATTAATGTAACAGATATGAATTATATGTTTGATGGAATGGGTGATTTAATAACTTTAATTTTAGGAGATAATTTTGATACAAGTAATGTAAAAACAATGTATTATACATTTGCTGGAATGGAAAATCTACAAACATTAAACTTTGGAAAAAAATTTAATGTAAGTAAAGTTGTAAATATGTATAGTATGTTTAGTAGGATGAGAAGTATCCAAGAATTAGATTTAAGTAATTTTGATACGGCAAATGTAGTACATATGGGTTCTATGTTTGCTGGAATGGGCAGTATCAAAAAATTAGATTTAAGTCATTTTAATACAAGTAAAGTAACAAATATGGAAGAAATGTTTCTAGGAATGGGCCAAATACAATCTTTAGATTTAAGTAGTTTTGATACTAGTAAAGTGTATTCTATGGCTAGTATGTTTTCTGACATGAGCAACTTAACAAGTTTAACTTTTGGTAAAAATTTTAATACTAGTAGTGTAACAACAATGCAAAGTATGTTTGCTGGAGTGAGCAGTCTGCAAGAATTAAATTTAAGTAATTTTGATACCAGTAATGTTACAACTATGTTGAATATGTTTTATGGGGCAGCAAAATTAACTAAAATTACATATGGTCCAAATTTTATTCATAATGCCGATGGTACTACGCAATATATGTTTTCTAATTGTCCAGCTAATAAACCAGATGCTTCTGTTCATCCATCTTGGGAAGGTGTAAGGTTTGATTATTGGGGTTAATGCTATTTCTTTTTAAAAAGATTTGCAAATTAATAAAGTCTAATGTATAATACCAATTATGAAAGGACGTGCTAATATGGCAAAAAATGTAGAAAAAATAACTATTAAAATTGAAGGAAATGAATGGCAATCAGCTTTAGATAAAATTTTTAAGAAGAAACAAAAGGATCTTGAGATTGATGGTTTTAGAAAAGGTTGTGTTCCTAAAGATGTATATTTAAAGAAAGTTGGTATTGAATCTTTATATTATGATGCTATTGATGTTGTTTGTAATAATGCATATCAAAAAGCTTTATCTTCTTCTAAAATTAAACCTATTATTGAGCCTTTAATTGATGTTACTACTGTTGATCAAGATAGTGTTACTTTTGAGATAACTATTATTGGTAAACCAGAAATTACTTTAGGAGATTATAAAAATCTAAAAATTAAGAAAGAAGAGGCTAAAGTAGATAAAAAAGAAATTGATGATGAAATTGAACATTTAAGAAATGAATTTGCTGAGATTAAGGTAAAAGAAGATGGTGTTGTTGAAAATGGCGACACAGCTGTTATTGATTTTAAAGGATTTGTTGATGGTCAAGAATTAGATGGTGGTAATGGTGAAAATTATCCTTTAGAAATTGGTTCTAATACTTTTATTCCTGGATTTGAAAGTGCTATTGTTGGAATGAAAGTTAATGAAACTAAAAGTCTTGATTTGAAATTTCCTGATAACTATACTAAAGATTTAGCTGGTAAAAAAGTTAAATTTGATGTAACTTTAAAAGAAATTAAAACAAGAATTTTACCAGAAATTGATGATGATTTCTTTGCCGATTTAGGATATGATAAAGTTACTAATGAAATAGAATTAAGACAAGAAGTGGAAAGTATTTTATTAGATAGAAAAAAACAAGATATTGAGGACAAATATATTGAAAGTATTTTAAGTAAAATTGCTGATAATATGAAAGTTGAAATAAATGAAGAAATAATTCATGATGAAATTCATCGAATGATGAATCAATTTGAAGAACAATTAAAAATGCAAGGTTTGAATCTTGAACAATATTATCAATTTACTAAAATGACTAATGAAGATTTACATAAAAGTATGGAACCAGAAGCTATTAAAAGAATTAAATATCGTTTCTTATTAGAAGAAGTTGCCGATAAAGAAAATATTGAAGTTACTGAAGAAGAAGCCCAAAAAGATGCTGAAGAAATGGCTAAAAATTATGGTATTACTAAAGAAGAATTATTAAAAGCTTTTGGCTCTGAAGAAGTTTTAAAATATGATGCTAAAATGCGTAAAACATTAGAATTCTTAAAAAATAATAATTAACCTAGTTTAAACTAGGTTTTTTGCTTTATTTATGTTATTATTTTAATAGATTGGAAGTATTTATGAAATATGTTTTAAATAATAAAATATTTGATGTTTTAATTATTAGAAAAAATAATAAAAATTTATATATGAGTTTTAAAGATTCTAAAACTATTTTAGTAACGGCTAATTATTCTATAAGTGAAAAAAAGATTAAAGAAATATTAGATAAAAACCAAAAAAGTTTAATCAAAATGTTAAATAAAAAATTAAATGAAGAAGAAAAAAATAATTATTTTTGGTATTTAGGAAAAAAATATATACCTGTTTATAATAAAGATTATAAAAATGTTTCTTTTGATAGTAATTATGTCTATTCAAAAGATGATAAAATGTTATTTAAATTTTATAAAAATGAATGTTTAAGAGTATTTAATAATGAAATTAAAAGGATTGTTCCTTATTTTGATAATATTCCTAAATTTTCTTTAAAAATTAGAACAATGAAAACTAGATGGGGAGTAAATAATCGAGGGAACAATACTATTACTTTAAATAGTGAATTATTAAAAAAAGATTTAGATTTATTAGATTATGTTATTATTCATGAATTATGTCATTTCTATGAAGCTAATCATAGTGAGCGATTTTGGAATCATGTATATAAATATTATCCAAAATATAAAGAAGCTAGAAAGAGGTTAAGAGCATGATTACATCATTAACTAATAATAAAGTTAAAAATTGGACTAAGTTAAAAGAAAAAAAATATCGTGATGAAACTAATACTTTTTTAGTTGAAAGTGAACATTTAGTAGATGAAGCTTTAAAAAAAGGTGTTGTATTAGAATTAATTAGTTTAGAAAATACTAAATATTTAAATGCAACAATAGTTAGTAAAGAAGTTATGAAAAAAATTACTAATCAAGTAACAGAACCTAATGTCTGTGCAGTATGTCAAAAATTACAAGAAAAAGAAGTTTTAGATAATGCAATTATTTTAGATGATATAAGTGATCCAGGAAATCTTGGAACAATTATTAGAAGTGCTGTAGCGTTTGGTTTTAAAAATATTGTTTTATCAGAGCATTGTGTAGATATATATAATCCTAAAGTTATTAGAAGTAGTGAAGGAATGATTTTTCATTTAAATATAGTTTATACAAATTTAAAAGAATTTATAAAAAATCATCAATTTTTAAAATATTATGGAACTAGTGTTACTAATGGTACTAAATTAAATGGGATAAAGTTTGAAGATAAAATAGGTATTATTATTGGTAATGAAGGTAGAGGAATGAATAAAGAATTAATAAATTATTGTGATAAATTAATATATATTCCAATGAATAATTTATGTGAATCTTTAAATGCTGGAGTAAGTGCTAGTATTATAATGTATGAAGTGAGTAAAAATTATGAAAAATAAAATTTATATTGGTTATATATGTAATACTTTTGGAATTAAAGGAGAGTTAAAAGTAATAAGTGAATTTGAAAAAATTGATTTAGCATTTAAAGTTAATAATAAAATTTTAATTGATAATGAAGAACATATAATTACAAATATTAGAAAACATCAAAATAAAATATTAATGACAATTGATTCTTTACATAATATTAATGATGTATTAAAATACATAAACAAAGAAATATATATTTTAAGAAATAATTTAAATTTTGAAGGTTATTTAATGCAAGATTTAATTGGATTTAAAATAATAGAAGATAAAGAATTAGGAATAGTTAAAAATATATTAATTAATAAAGCTGGTTATTTATTAGAAATTAATAGAAATTTTTATATACCTTTTAATAATTATTTTATTAAAGAAGTTAAAATAGAAGATAAAATAATAATTGTTAAAAATGCAAAGGAGTTAAGATTATGAAAATAGATATTTTAACACTTTTTCCTAAAATGTTTAATGGATTTTTAGATGAATCAATTATTAAAAGAGCTATTAATAATAAATTAGTTGAAATTAATTTAATTAATTTTAGAGATTTTTCTAAATTATCTAATCATCAAGTAGATGATACTCCATATGGTGGAGGTGGAGGAATGGTTTTAAGATGTGAACCAATTGTAGATGCCTTAGAAAGTGTAAAAACAGATAAATCAAAAATAATTTTATTAAGTCCTCAAGGTAAAACTTTTAATCAACAAAAAGCTTTAGAATTAAAAAATGAAAAACATTTAATTTTAATATGTGGACATTATGAAGGATTTGATGAAAGAATTAAAAATTTTGTTGATGAAGAAATATCTATTGGAGATTATATTTTAACAGGAGGAGAGTTACCAGCTATGATTATAACAGATACAATAGTTAGATTAATTCCTAATGTAATAAATGAAAATTCTTATCTTAATGATTCTTTTATGAATAATTTACTTGATTATCCAACATATACTAAACCACCTATTTATAAAGGATATAAAGTTCCAGATATACTTTTAAGTGGACACCATGAAAATATAAAAAAATGGCGGGAAGAACAATCTTTAGAAAATACTAAAAATAAAAGAAAAGATTTATTAGAAAAGAAGTGATTAAGATGGATTATATCTTACATAAAGATCAAAAAAAGAAAAAAATTATTAGTGTAATTAAAATGGAAATACCATATATTATTGAACCAAAATTAAAAAATAGAAAAAATATGTTAGAAATAAAAGAAATATTAATAGTAAATGATGAAATAAAAAATAATATTTGTAAAATACAATTTAATAGATTATTTAGACGTTTAACTAAAATAATTTTAGAAGTAATTAATAGTGGTGATAATGAAGGTGATGCCATTATTGCTTTAAATGAAATATTACATGCTAAAAAAATGATTTTAGATAAATATCATAATACTTTATCAAAAGAAGAAATAAAAATAATGTTGAAAAAATTAGAATATTTAGAAGAAGAAATAAAAAGATATTTTATTAATGTCAATTATTTAAATAAAAATGAAAAAAGTAAAGGAAGATAAAAGTTTTACTTGAATAAGATAAGTAGTAAATGTTATACTTTTTTTAAGGTAGGAGTGTAACATATGAAACTAGAAAATTTTAAGGATGAAAATAAAACCTTGAGTTTTGCAGTAAAAATGAGCAAACCTAGTAATTATAAGGCTTTGCTCATTTTTGATAGTTGTACAATATTTT
>CANRHC010000016.1 GCA_947630305.1 uncultured Bacilli bacterium | reverse complement strand
GTTAATCCTATACTTGTTATTATTAATCCTATTATTCCTACTAATAATATTAAATATTTTTTATTGTTCTTTTCCATTTTTTTTACTCCTTATTTTTATTATGTTCTTTATTAATAATATTATTATAACATTTATGCAATGCATTTCGCAATGCATAAATGTTATCTTTTTTATCATACAATTATTTATAGGAGTTGATAATATGGCATTCCAATTAAATAATGAAAAAAAGGAAACTGAAAATAAAACAATTAGATTTCCTCTTCCTCTGATAAAAGAAATTGAAAGTGTATTAGAAGGAACAGAAATAACTTTTTCAAAATTTGTTATTCAAGCTTGTGAATATGCTTTAAAAGAAATGGAGCCAAAGAAAAAACCACTCGTTAAAGAATGATTTTTTTTATTTTATAGTTGGATCTATTTTGCTAAATAATTTAATACTTAAATCATATAATTTTTTAAATACATATAATGAATCTAATATTAATACAAAACCAATCAATATAGTTTGTGGTCTAAATGAAATTAAACTAAAAAATTCATTTTGAAAAGTTATACAATATATAAAACCAATTAATAAAGCACTAAGTAAAATTTTTCTTAAGAAAGTAAAAGGTAAACATATTTTGTATAAGAAAATAAAACCTGTTGCTCCAGTTAAATAAACTGCCATGGTACTATAAAATTGATAAGATAAATTAAATACTTTAGAAAACGCAACAATAAGCGCTATGTCAAAAAATACTGTTAAAGCACAAGGGATACTTTTGCTCATAATTCTTAATAAGAAATTACCTTTTACTAAATCATTATTAGGCTCTAAAGCTAAAATAAATGAAGGAATTCCAATGGTAAATCCCGTAATTAAAGTAAGTTGAATAGGAACGAAAAAATATCTTGTTCCTGCTATTACGCTAAAAATTATTAAAAGCATGGTATAAATTGTTTTACCTAGTAACAATGAACTTGATCTTTCAATATTATTAATTGTTCTTCTTCCTTCAGCGACAATTTTAGGTAATGAATCAAAATTATTATCTAATAATACTAGTTGGGCAACATTTCTTGCAGCATCAGTTGCACTTGCTAGGGAAATCGCACAATCACTTTGTCTTAAAGCTAAAACATCATTTACTCCATCACCTGTCATAGCAACACAATGCCCACTATTTTGAAGTTGTTTAATTATAATCTTTTTTTGTTCTGGTTTTACTCTACCAAATACATCATAATTATTTATTGCTTCAATTAATTGTTCATCATTTAAATTTTCAATATCGATACCTAAAACTTCTTTTAAACCAACTTTATTAGCAATTTTTAAAACAGTTTTAACATTATCACCAGAAATAATTTTTACTTTAACACCTTGTTCTTTAAAATAATTTAAGGTATTTAAAGCTTCTTTTCTTATAACATCTTCTATTAAAATTAAACCAAGAACTTCTAAATTATCAGGTTTATTTTTTATTTTTTCTTTACTTTTGGCAACTAATAATACTCGATATTCATTTTGATATTTTTCTAAATCTTTAATTTTTTCTAAAGTTTTTTTATCTGTTAAATATTCTGGCGCACCAATGTAAATTGAATCATGATCTTGAAATTCAATTGCACTAAATTTACGTTCTGATGAAAATGATATACGATTAATAACTTTATAATTACCAACTTCTTTATAATAATTTTTTAAGGCTTTCATTGTTTCATTATTATCTAAACTATTAAAAGCATAATTTGTTAATATTTCTTTTAAATTATTTTTTTCATTTAAGTTGATAACATCTTTTACAACCATATTTCCTTCAGTTAAAGTTCCGGTTTTATCTAAACAAATGACATCTACTCTTGCTAATGTTTCAATACAATATAATTGTTGAACTAATACTTTATATTTAGAAAGTCTAATAACACTTACAGCCATAACTGAACTAGTTAGTAAAACAAGTCCTTCTGGTATCATCCCGATTAAAGCTGCAACGGTAGAAAAAATAGCTTCAGGGATATTTCCACTAGTTGTTTGATATTGACTAAAAAACATTACTATGCCAATAGGAATAATTAAATAAGATATAATTTTTAAAATATCTTCAAAAGATTTCATGATTATGGAATTAATTGGTTTTGAAATTTTAGCATCTTGGGAAATTTTAGAAGTATAATTATCTTTACCAATATGTTCTACTTTAGCTAAACAATTACCACTTACTATAAAAGAACCAGATAATAGTATATCATTTTTTTTCTTAGTTATAGCATCTACCTCTCCTGTTAAAAGTGATTCATTAACTTCAAGTTCTCCATCTAAAATAATACAATCTGCTACGATTTGTTTTCCTGTACTTATTTTAACTAAATCATCTAATACTAATTGTTCTAATAAACATTTTTCTTCTTTGCCATCTCTTATAACAGTAATTTCATTTTCACTTATAAAAGATAATTTATCAATAATTTTTTTAGAAATTATTTCTTCAATAATACTTATAATAGAATTAATAATTATAACACCCATAAATAAGCAATTTTTAAGACCATTAAATAATTGATTATTTAATAGTCCAGAAAGAAAAACTGCTAAACCTAAAGCAATATTTAAAAAATTAAAATAAGTAAAGAAATTATCATATATTATTTGTTTAATTGTTTTAGTTTTTGGTTGATCATCATAATTTACTAAATTATCATTTATTCTTTCTAATACTTGCTCTTTTGTTAATCCTGTTTTTAAATCAGGATTATATCTTTTATACTCCATATTCACACCTTGTTTCTAGATATTTTCATGATAACTATTCATGATTTTATTGATTTGATACATTTTTTGATCTAATTCTTTAATATCTTTAGCATAACTTTCTAAAGCTTTAGATATATCTGGAGGAATTATATCTGGAAATTTATAACGAATTTTATGATCTATACTAGCCCAAAAATCCATAGCTACTGTTCTAATTTGAATTTCAGCTTCAACGTATAAAACATGATTTTCTAAATAAATTGGTACTAAGACATTTATATGATATGAAGTATAACCACTTTCTTTAGGATTAGTAATATAATCTTGTTTTTGTTTAATAATGATATTGTGAGAATTTTGAATCATATTTACAATATCATAAACATCATTAATAAATGAAACAACAATTCTTAAACCAACAACATCTGGTACACTTTTAAAAATATTATCTTCATTATATTCAAGATTTTTATCTTTTAATTTTTCTTTAATACTTTCTTCACTTTTTAATCTTGATTTAATATGTTCAACAGGATTATAACCATGACGATGAACAAATTCATCTAATAATATTTCCATTTCAGTTTCTAACATTTTAAGTGCATATTGATACTTTAAAAAATTTATATTATCTTTCATATTTTCTCCTTTTATTTACTTAATAATTAAACTTTTGGCATCCATTTCTTTAGGTATAGCTATGTCCATATACTCTAATATAGTTGGGGCAACATTAGTTAAATCACCGTTTTCTTTTAATTTAATTTTTTCATCAGTTATTATAAAGGGAACATTACTTGTGGTATGAGTTGTAACTATTCCCCCTGTTTCATCCAACATTTTATCAGCATTACCATGATCAGCAACTAATATTAAAGTATAAAAATTTTCATCAGCTTTTTCTTTTAATAATTTTAAACATAAATCAATTGTAGTAACTGCTTTTTTAGTAGCTTCTAAATTACCTGTATGACCAACCATATCGGCATTAGCATAATTAACTAAAATAAAGTCATAATCTTTTTCTAAACATTGAACAGTTTTTTTAGTTACTTCTATAGCACTCATTTCTGGTTTTAAATCATATGTTGCAACTTTAGGACTAGGAATTAAAAACTTTTGACATCCTTCTAAAGTAGCATTACTTTCACCATCAAAAAAATAAGTAACATGAGCATATTTTTCGGTTTCAGCAATTCGGGCTTGCGTTAAACCTAATTTTGATAAATAAACACCTAAAGGATTTTCAATATTGTTATAATTAATAAAATTATTAGTTTTTATTTTATTATCAATAGGTAGGAAACTATAAACTTTAGTATTACTCATATCTAAAGTATTAAATTCATCAAAAGTTTTAAGAGTAAAGCTACTTAATATTTGTTTAGCTCGATCAGTACGATAATTCATCCATATTAAAATATCACCATTTTTAATAGGTTTAAAATCTTTAGTTTTAATAGGTGGTAAATATTCGTCAGTGATATTTTCATCATAACAACGTTTTAACATAAAAGCTACATTACTTCCAGTCATTCCTACGCCTCTAGTTATTAATTTATAATATTTTTCAGTTCTATCCCATCTTTTATCTCGATCCATTGCATAATATCTACCACAAATACTTGATATTATACCAACTTTATTTTCTTTTAAATGTTCATCTAAAATAGTATAATATTTATAAAAATCTTTGACTTTTGTATCTCTACCATCACTTATTAAATGAAAATTAATATCTTTTATTCCTTTACTAATTAATAAGTCATACAATTTAAGAAAATGGTTCATATCAGAATGAACTTTACCGTCACTAAATAATCCCATCAAATGAATTGTTTTATTATTTTCTAAAGCATCATTAATCATATTATTAAATAACACATTTTCTAAAGCATCATTTTCTAAAAAATCTTTAACTAAGTTAATACTTTGTTTTATTTTTCTACCAGCACCTATTGTTAAATGTCCAACCTCGCTATTACCAAATTGATTTTTTTCTAAACCCACAGCTTCTTCGCTTGCACTTAATAAGGAATGAGGATAATTTTTCCATAAATTTAAAATATTTTCAGGATTAGCTTGGGTAATAGCATTACCTAAAGTATTATCGCTTAAACCAAATCCATCTAATACAACAGTTAATATTTTTTTCATTCATTATTTCACCTGTCATTAATATAACATTTAAAGGAAAAAAAAACAACTATCCGCCAAATTATAAACTTTTTCTTAAGCGAAGATAGTCTTTTTGATTTTATCCATATTAAATTCAAGAATTTTAACATTATCTACATATTTTATACGATCATCTTTTTGTAAATATATTCTAATATTTCTTTTAATTTACTACTATTTTTTTAATTTATAACTAATATCTATATGATAATATTTTGTAGATAAGTCATATTGTCTTCTGTTTCTTTATTAAAACTTGTACTAAAAAAAATTTAAATTACGAAAATGTAACCAACTAGGACTAGAACTGTTTAATTCAATATGCCCTTTTGTCCTATCAACTAAAGCTACAAAATCACAAGTTTTAGCCCTCCCATAATAAAGTCAAGTATTTTCTATACAAAACTTTATATTTTTTTGATTTTTATCCTAGTTTTCTCTAGTTTTTATATTTTTTTTCTAATATTTAAGCATAATGAAAACTGTTAACTATATCATACTTTTGTTTGTTAACTATAATCTACTTATATATTTTTTATAATAAATGGACTAATAGCCAATGTGTTATTCATATATGCCTATCCTCCCATGTCATTCTTTCTATAGAATTTCTCTTAAAATTTTTTTAAAAATATTCAGTAATAAATTGTTCTTTTATTATCCTATAATTTTTAATAATTTCTTTTAATATTTTATCTTCAATTAGTTTATTTTCTAAAAAATAATTTATTCTTTTAGTAAAAAAATTTTCAATAATATTAAATATTTTTTTAATTTCTTTACTATCTATTTTTTTGACATTTAAGTTATCAATAAATAACTTATCTAATTGTACGCAAAAAAAACGATATGATCCATCACCCATCAAAAAATCAAATTTTTCTTCAATATATAATGGATTAAAAATAATTCCATATAAAAAATCATTTGCTTTACTATTAAAGATACTAAAACCTTTTTGATAAATATTTTGATAATTAACAGAAGTATTAGCAAAAGAGGCAATAATAAGTCTAGTAATAGTTGTAAATTTTAGATAACTTGTTTCATTAATTTTTTTAATATGCCAATTATCATAATTTGAATTTAATATCTGATTTATTTCCATATTATTGTTGATCATTACACATATTAAATCAATCATGGTTTCATTAAATAATTTGCCATAATAATGTTGATTTATTAAATTACCATTTTGATCTTTTTGAGCAATCAAACCCATACTATTACTAAGATAGATATTATTTTTAATAACTACTTTTGATTTTAATTCTGTTAAAATATCAATAAAACAATGGGCAAATTCATGAATTCCTTGGTATTCTAACCAATCATATTGTTTTTGATTGGCATTTTGATAACCCCACATTTCAATATAGATTTTATTATTATGTTTATAACATCTACCTGGTCTTTTATAGTTTAGAGTTTTAGTTATTTTTCCATTAGGATATATTTTAATTATTTCAACTTTTTTATTAAATTCTTTTTGAAAAGCTTCAATTAATTCTATATTATTTCCTAATATAAAATGAGCTATCTTATTAAAAGAATTTATGATTAATTGTTTATCTAATTTACATTCATAATAATACTTTGTCATGTAATTATTATAGCAAAAAAAGGGATTATTAAAATCTTTTTAGTTTAAATTTTATTAAATTAAGCAATATCTATACTAGAACAATATCTTCTATCTAATATAATTTTTTTCCTATTTTCGTTGTTTCATCCGTAAAAGTCTTAATTTGCTATGTTTCTGGTGCAAGTGACGTAGTAATCTACAACTTTATTTCAATAGGTTTTTGTGTTTCAATATATTTGTAAAAATCATTACAAGAAATGTGCTCTTTCGGTTTCTGATATTCATATAAATACAGATTAGCATTTGTTTTAACTTCACTATGGTCATTTCTAAATTTATCTATTATATCTTTTAATAGATATTCTTTATTTGTGTATTCATGAATTCCCTTATATTTACTCCAAGAGTGTTCAAACCAATAGTGTTTACCATTTTTTTCAAAAGTTAAAAAAGTATGTGAAGGTAGCATATCTCCATCTAACATATAGATAAAATATGTTTTTACTTTTATATCATTTTCAGAAAATAATTTTCTTTCTAATTCTACTTGATCCCAACATACACCACATTGTGATTGCATTAATTCTTCTGGAGTTTGTAGATAATAGAAATTTTTAAACTCATTATCCCATTTTTGTGAATTGGAATTTATTATATTATTTCCATCTTCATCCTTAAATCCGTATTCAATTGAATCCATTAAATTCATTATTTTATCGACTGTTTCCAACATAAATTTACTCCTATCTAAAAAAGTTAAATACGTATGAAATATAGCAAAAGCATCTGATTTCAACAATCGTTGATTTCAGATGCATTCCATAAGGGATAACATCTGATTCCTGCAATCAAATGTATCCTTTTTTATTTTATGCAAGTTTCCTGACATATTCATAATAACATAAAAACAACTTTTTTTGCAAGTTGTCTTTGTTATACATACTCAAATTATAAAAGTCCGAGCTTGGTATCAATCTGGTACCGATTAGCAGAATTGAACTGTTCTTTTATGCTTACCATGCATTATATTATTACTAAATCAGCTTAAACAAATATAGATTTATTTCCTAATCTTAATGCATCACTAATGGTGACTAAGAATTCGGAATTAGTTGGTTTGGCCCGATCAAAATCGATGCTGTGGCCAAATAATTTATTCATAATATTATAATCTCCTCTATTCCAAGAAACTTCAATTGCATGTCTTATAGCTCTTTCTACTCTTGATGCTGTTGTATCATGTCGTCTTGCTATTTCTGGATATAAATTTCTAGTAATTCCACCAATAAAATCATTATTTTGATATAAAAGTAAAATTCCTTCTCTTAAATATTGATAACCTTTTATTTGAGATGGTATTCCTAAATTATGGAGTAATTCACTTGTTTTAATTTCTATTTCATCACTAATCTCATTTTGAGTATTAGATGAAGATAATAAATCAATTGCTCTTTGTTCTAAAGAATTAAGAGATATTGGTTTTAACATATAATAATCAACATGATATTTTTTGATTATTTTAAGGGCATATTCTTCTAAAAAACTTGATAAAATAATAACTTTCTTTTTAATATTTTCTTTTTTTATAGCTTCTAAAATAGCTACACCATCCATACCAGGCATTAAAAAATCTAGAAAGATTATATCAATCTCATTGTTTTTTAAATAGTTAATTACTTCAGTTCCATTGTGGATAACTTTTGTAACTTCAAGTACATCATTATTTTTAAAATGTTCTAAGACACTATTCGTAAACTCCTTATTATCATCTACTACTAATGCTTTAAATTTTTTCATTTTCTTTCCTTTCTTTCTTGTACTTCCTATTTACAACACCCAAGAAAATGATAACAAATAATATGTCAAATTACCAGAAAATAAATTGACAAGTAATGTCTACTTATGTCGAGTCTTGTCAATTTTTAAGAATATTTATGATTTTGATAACTTTATTAATATCTAAACAATTATTTCCAATTGCAAAACCATCAACATTACTATTTTTTAATTTTTGGATTAAATTTTCATCTACTCCACCACCATATAGTACATTAAAAGAATGTTGATAAGTATTTTCTAATTCTTCTTTTAAATTAGTTATAATAGTATTAATCTCATTACTTTCTAAAGATTCAAGACCAATTAACCAACTAGGTTCATAAATAAAAGATATTAATTTGTAATCTTCTTTCTTTAGATCTTTTAAATAATAATGTATTTGTTCTTGTAAAACTTTATTAGTATATTGATAGTTATGCTCATCTTTTGTTTCACTTAAAAATAAATAAACATTTAATTTAGCTTTTAAGCATTTTTTTAATTTAGCTAAAACTTTATTTCTTTTATTTTTTAATTCAATATGATTAAGTAATACACAAAAAGTATCAAAACTTTTTAACATTCGAGCAGATACTTTACCTGTATAAGGGCCATTTCCAAATTCACTTACGTCTTGAGCTCCTATTAAAAATTTTTTAGAATGCATTATAGGAAGATAACAAAAAGGTGGACAAACAATTAAATTAGGTACTTCTAGATTTTCTAAATTTTTTTTATAATTTAGAATTTCTTCAAAAGTTAAATTAGATTTTAAATTACAAATCAAGGACTTCAACTGCTTGTTCCTCCTCATCAATTGAATCTAGAGCTTTTAAATGTTCTTTAGCTATATATTCTAAAGTAGCCCCTCCACCACTTGATACATAAGTAAAAGCATTATTATAGCCTAAATTATTAACACTGCTTGATGCATCACCACCACCAATAACGACGATGGCATCACTTTTCTTTAGTAAGCCTAATAATTCTTTTGTACCATTTGCAAATTTAACATTTTCGTAAGCTCCAACTGTTCCATTTACAAAAATTGTTTCACTATTCATAATAATATTAGCATATTTTTGTAATGTTCTAGTTCCTATGTCTAAAATAATATCATTGTCCAAAACTTTATCAATTAATTTATATTGAGCAAAATTAGCATCATATGTACTACCTACGACACAATCTAAAGGTAAGATAAATTTATTTTTATATTTTAATAATAATTGTTTTATTTTATTTGTTACTTCATCATTATCGGTGGCAAGAGATTCACCAATATTAAAACCTAAGGCTTGTAGACAACTATTTGCTATACCTCCACCACATAATAAATGATCACATTTTGGTAATAAATTTTCCATTAATTCTAATTTATCATCAATTTTAGCACCACCCATGATTACGGTAAAAGGATGGATGGGATGAAGAACTAGGCGATTTAACATACCAAGTTCTTTTTGCATTAAAAAGCCTATACAACTTGGAATATATTTGCTTATCCCATAATTTGAAGCATGAGTTCTGTGAGCACATCCAAAAGCATCATTGACAAAAATATCCCCTAAACTTGCCCAAAATTCTGATAACTGAGCATCACTATTACTTTCTAATTTATTTGGAACATCCATAAAACGTGTATTTTCTAAAACTAAAATTTCTTTTGGTAACATTTGATTTACTCTATTAATTACTTCTATACCATAATTTTCTTTAGAAAAATAAACATCTTCTTTATTTAAAAGCATTTTTAAATGATTAGCAATTGGTTCTAAGGAATATTTTAATTTATCTTGATTATTTCTTACTTTACCAAAATGACTTAAAAGAATAATTTTACAATTTTCACTTAATAAGTAATATATAGTATCTAAAGTTAATTTAATTTTAGAATCATCAATTATTTTACCATTTATTACTGGGACATTATAATCTACTCTTAAAATAATTTTTTTATTTTTTACAATTATATTTTGTAAACATTTTTTCATAAAATCACATACCTATCTAAACATTTTTTTAGCTGTTTTTAACATTTGAGTGGTGTAGCCATATTCATTATCATACCAAGCAACAACTTTAACTAATTGTTTATCCTCGTCGTTTAAAACACTTGTTAATAAGCCATCTACTAAAGCACCACATGGACAACCAATAACATCACTTGAAACAATTGGATCCATGGTGAAAGATAATGTTTCATTAACATTCTTTTTAAAAGCTTCATTTATCATATCAACATTAACATTAGTTTTTAACTCTAAAGTAACTTCAATCATAGATCCATCAATAACAGGAACACGATATGCTCCACCAAGCATTTTACCTTCTAAATTCGGTAAAACTTTACCTATGGCACTTGCAGCACCTGTACTACTTGGAATAATATTAGCTGCACACGCTCTTCCTCTTCGACTCATTATTCCTTTTTTATGAGCTATATCTAATGTTGCTTGGTCGTTAGTATATGCATGAATTGTACTCATAAATCCTTTAACTATTCCAAACTCTTTATCTAAAACATTTAAAACGGGTGCTAGACAATTAGTTGTACAAGATGCAGAGCTTACTATTTGCTCGGTTCCATCTAAAATATCATCATTAACATTATAAACAATGGTTTTAATATCTCCTTTACCAGGTGCGGAAATTAAAACCTTTTTAGCTCCTGCACTTATATGGGCATAAGCATCTTGGGCATTAGTAAATAGACCTGTACATTCTAAAACTAAATCAACATTAAGACTTGCCCAAGGTAAATTTTTAGGTTCTTTTTCATTAAAAACAGGAATTTTTTTAACTTTATTAATTACTAACATATTATCTTCATAAGATATTAAATCATCATGGAATCTTCTATGGGTTGTATCATATTTAAATAAATAAGCTAAATCACTTGCTTTTGTTAAATCATTAATTGCTACAACATCAAAATCAGTTGTTAATAACATTTGTCTTAAAGCTAGCCTTCCTATTCTACCAAATCCATTAATTGCTACTTTTATCATTCTAATCAATCCTCCTCTTTTTATTATAAAACAAAAACACTATTTTTAACCAATAAACTCTCTTAAAATTGAATCTTTTGGCACTAATTCACTATTAATTGTAAAAAATGGTTCTAAACTTTTAATTAATCTTTTGGCTTCAGAATAACATGAACTATTTAGGGAAACTGAATATAAAAGTGGTAAAGCATAAACTTTTAAAACACCAAGTTCATAAGCTAAGGATGTATTTATAATCATATTAGCTTGACTTACATAAGGAAAGATATATTTTTCTTCCCCATTTCGAACCATTTTCCAATCTAAAATTGTTTGTTCTACTTTAACACCTCTTGTTTTACTGTCTCTTACTATTCTTCTTATTAAACGCAAATCTAAGGTGGAAATATAATTATGACGATCTATACCTAAAGGCATAAAAGGACTTAAATAAACTTTAAATTTATATTTATCTTCAATAAAAGGAGTTAAATCATCATTTAAACAATGTAAGCCTTCAATTAAAATAATACTATTTTCTTTTAATAAAGCTTTCTTACCATTAAACATTCTTTTACCTTCTATAAAATTATAAACAGGTAAAGAAACTTCTTCATGATTTAAAAGTTTTTTTAAAGTATCATTAAAATATTCTAAATCAATTGCTCCTAAACATTCAAAATCATATTCACCTTTATCATTTTTAGGAGATAATTCACGGTTAACAAAAAAATCATCAGTTGACAAACAAATTGGATCATAACCTTTACTTGCAAAAAAGGTACTTAATCTTTTCATAGTAGTAGTTTTACCACTACTAGATGGACCAGCTATTAAAACAAATTTAATATCTTTATTTTCAAAAATTTTATTACAACATTTTAAAATATCTTCATTAAAATTAATCTCATTAACCTCAATAAAATTGGCGATTTTTTGTTCACTAACTAAATAATTTAAATCTGATAAATAAGGAACGTGAATTAATTTGAGCCAATTTTGGGTTTCCATAAAATTTTCAATAATATTTTCATAATGAACATAATCTGGTAAACGACCATTTAAAGCTAGACTTGGACATACTATGACAATACGATTATTACCAATGTTTTCAATTGAAAAACGATTAATGCTAGATGTATCATAAGGCATAAAACTATAAAAATAATTAAAATTATTTCTTAAACGATATAAAGTTATTAAATCACTATTTATAGATTGGACCATTTTAGCTTTTTCAAATTCTTGATTATTAAAATAATAATTATAAGCATCAATAGGTTTTAAATGATAAGGAATAAAAGGTTCACTAGAACTTACTAATTCAGCCATTTTTCCTTTTATTTTAGATATATCATCGACAGTTAATTCATGATTAATTTTAACTTCACATAATATACCTTTAGGTACACTATGTAAAAAGAAAACATCACTATTATTATATAATTCTTTAATTGCTTCTAAAAATATAAATTTTAAACCAGCTTGATATATTTTATAACCAGTAACATGACGAATATCTAAAAAATCAACTTTAACATTATAATTTATTTTATCACTTAAAGAAACTAATTCATGATTAACAAGAGCAACCATTGCATGAGTAATACCAAATTCTTTACTTACCTCATAATAAGTAAGAGGTTTAGCAAAATTCTTAACTTCTTCTTTGTATGTTACTTTAATCATTCTTAATCCCTCTTTATTCTAACTAATTTTAACATAAATTAATTATTTTTTGAATACTTTTTATAAAATCTTACTATGATAATTATAGGTGATAAAATGAACATTATTCCAACAGTTTTAGAAAAAGAAAACAATAAAGAAAGAGCATATGATTTATATTCTAGATTATTGGAAGATCGAATTATTTTTTTAAGCGGAGAGATTGATGATATTAAAGCAAATATTATAATAAGTGAATTACTTTATTTAGATAGTAAAAGTCATGAAGATATTTATTTATATATAAATAGTCCTGGTGGACAAGTAACTAGTGGTTTAGCAATTTACGATACAATGAATTATATTAAAAGTGATGTTAAAACAATATGTGTGGGGCTTGCAGCTTCAATGGGGGCTTTTTTACTTTCGTCAGGAACAATTGGAAAAAGATATGCTTTAGAAAATGCAGAAGTAATGATTCATCAACCACTTGGTGGGATGCAAGGACAAGCATCAGATTTAAAAATAGCTTGTGAACATATTTTAAAAATAAAAGAAAAGCTAAATAAAATTTTAGCTAAAAATACAAAACAAAAATTAGAAAAAATTATAATTGATACAGATAGAGATAATTATATGTCAGCAAAAGAAGCTAAAAATTATGGATTAATAGATGAAATAATTTAATCTAAAGATACACCTTCCCAAGATGAATCATCAGGACGATTTGCTGGACAACCATTAAACATTCCTAAAGTATTACAGTTAGAATTACGAATAAAATTTGGACCATAAGTTATGGTATGCAATTCTGGACAATTTAAAAACATATTTTCCATTTCTGTTACGTTACTCGTATTAAACATGCTTATATCCAAATTATTAAGTAAAACACAATTTTTAAACATATATCTCATTGTTTTTACTTGACTGGTATCAAAAGTATTTGAAAATTTTATATTTTTTAAACTACTCATGCCACTAAACATAGACTTCATATTGGTGACACTTCTAGTATCAAAACTACTTAAATCTAAAATTTCTAATGCACTACAACCACTGAACATTTCTTCCATATCTGTTACATTACTGGTATCTAAATTTATAGGTAGTATTAATTTTGTTAAATTATTCATTTCTTTAAACATAGAACTCATATATTTTACACTATGTGTATCAAAACCACTTAAGTCTAGGCTTTGAATGTTAGTACAATAATTAAACATATACATCATGTCTTCTACTTGACTAGTAACAAATCTTTCTGGGAATTCTAAACTAGTTAATTTCACCCCACTAAACATAGAACTCATATCTGTGACTTTGTGGGTATCAAAGCTACTTATATTTAAACTTTGAAGGGCAGTACAACCTGAAAACATACTACTCATATCTGTTACACTACTGGTATTAAAATTAATTAAATCTAAGGTTGGTAACTGTTTACATCCGTGAAACATCCCAGACATATCTTCTACACTACTAGTATCAAAACTACTTAAATCTATTTCTTGTAATTGACTACAATCGTAAAACATAGAACTCATATCTGTTACTTTACTTGTTTTAAACTTTTCCGAAAAAATTATGGATTGAATGTTACTCATGTGAGCAAACGTCCATCTCATCTTTTCTAAACTACTAGTATCAAATGTACTTAAATCTAATTCCAACAATAGACTACAGTATTCAAACATAAAACTCATATTTGTTACACTACTGGTATCAAAACTGTCTCCAAAAGTTAAGGTTTGTAAGTTGCTCATTCTATAAAACATAGAACTCATATCTGTTACACTACTGGTATCAAATGTACTTAAATCTAATTCTTGTAATTGACTACAATCTTCAAACATATAACTCATATCTGTTACACTACTGGTATCAAAACTGTCTCCAAAAGTTAAACTTGTTAAATTGCTCATTTTTCTAAACATCCAAAGCATATCTGTTACACTACTTGTATCAAAACTACTTAGATTCAATTCTTGTATATTGCTCATATTATAAAACATATAGCTCATGTAGATTACATTGCTTGTATCAAAACTACTTAAATCTAAGGTTTGTAATTGGCTACAATTGTAAAACATCATAGTCATTTCATATACATTACTGGTATCAAAACTACTTAAATCTAATGACTGTAAATTTTTCATTCCAGAAAACATTGCACCCATGTTTTCTACTTCACTTGTATCTAAATTCTTCATTCCTTCTATTTCGGTTACTTTTGAAAAACCATCAAATAAATATGTACTATCACTATTTAATTTTACTCCTCCATCTCCTTGTAAATATCCAATACAATTTGTGTCTCCTGTTTCACATACAACATAACTTTGAATAGCACTATCACCTGTACTACTTTCATCAAATGGACCATGTACTACTTGCCCTTCTCCGGCTGTTTTTTCACTTTTTTCCTTTTCTACTACTATTTTTGTTAGTTTACTTTTATATTCCCACATTCCATCTTTATCATTTGAGCCATAACTATCACTTGAAATTTTTCTTAATGTTCCTGCATTAGCAAATTGATCATATTTATATTCGGTACTTAAAGTTATTTTTCCTTTCCATCCTGCATTTTGAGTATCTTCCCTTAATGGTGTTTCTTGATCTAAATATAATAATAAATTATATTCTTTTACTTCATTAGCTTTTAATGTGAAATTATGTAATTTGTATGCATGTAAGGCATCTTCTATTACTTTATTGGCATCATTATTGGGATTACTGGTTAATTTTGTACTTTTATTTAATTTTTTATGATAATCAGTTTCATATAGTATTGCATCAATCCACTGATCATCTAGTTGTTTTTCTGTTTCACTATTTAAACTTTCTAAGTTTATTGTTGCACTTGCTAAGCTACTACACTCGTTTGTTATTGTAAAATGATATGGTGTTGCATCTGCTAAAAAACTTTCTAATTCTTCATCACTTAATGGATATGCTTTATTAAGAGTTATGTCATTTTCTCCTACAAATTCAATATTAAAACAATCACTATTAACAACATTTACTCCTGTTTGTTCTTTTGTTAATCGCCAATATGCATATGTTAATCCTAAAGTTATAAGTATCAAACTTACTACTCCTATTATCATTATTACAAATGTTTTATTACTCTTTTTTTCCATAAAATATGCCCTTTCTATCATGTCTAAATCATAACATACCCCCCCCCCTACGTGTCAAGAAAAAAGAAAACATTTTACAGTTTTCCTTTACACTTATTTAATTTCAGAATATTTTTTTATACCAAAGAATAATGATGCTATCATAATTATTGCTATAATAATATATTTATATATATTATCATATGTAACTGGATTTTCTATAGTTTCATCTTTATCTTTATAATCAATATCTAAAATAATGTTTTCATAAAGTTTAGTATCTTCATTAACTATTTCTTGATTATCTTTATTAATGAAATTTTTAAATACTTTTCCTTCAATATTTTTTAATTGTTCAAGTAATGTTTTATCTTTATTACTTAAATCATTTAATGTTTGACCTTCTTCTAGAGTGAAAATGTTTTCACCAATAGTCACAGTAATTAAATATTTAGCATTTATAGATGAATTGTTATTAAAGATTGTATCTTCATTAATTATTTCATTATTTTCATTAACAAAATGGGAAAATATTTTATTATTTTGTAATTTTAATTTATCTAAAGCTTTAACAAAATCTTCATTATTTAATAATTCTTTATAACTTGTACCTTCTAAAACATCAATTTTATAATCTCCTACTGTAATAGTAATATTATAAACAGGGACTAAAGAAGTATTTACTATAAATTTCATATTTTCATTAATTTCTTCATTATTAATTGTAAAATATAAGAAATGTTTACCTGATATATTTTTTAAAGCTTCTAAACGATTTTTATCAGAAGAAGATAAATCATTTAAAGTTAATCCTTCATCTAATGTAAATGTTTCTTCATTTATTTTAATTGTAATTTCATATTTAGGTATTATAGTTATATTATTTTTAATTACTGTTTCTAAATTTATTTCATTACCATTTTCATCAACAAAATATTTAAATTGTTTTTCAGTTGTATTCATAAATGTTTTAACATAATCTAATTCATCAGTTTTTAGATCATTTAATGTTTGATTATCAAGTAAATTAAATTCTTTATCAGCTATTTTAATAATAATGTTGAATTTTGGAATAATACTAGTATTTTTATTAAAGATTGTTTCATCATTAATATCATTACCATTATCATCAACAAATTTAGCAAATATTTGATTTTCATTATTTTGTAAATTTAAAATTAAATTATAAATTTCATTATTATCTTTTAATTCTTTAAATGAAGTTCCTTCTAATACATTTATATTTTTTTCACCTATTTTAATATTAACTTCATAAATTGGCACTAGAGAAGTATTATATGCAAAAGTATCATTTTCTTCATCTACTATATAATCACCATTTTTAAAATATTTAAATTGTTTTTCACGAAGATTTTTAATAGCATTATAACGTTTTAAATCTTCTTTAGAAAGATCTTTTAAACCTTTATTTTCATCAATTATAAATGTTTCATTACCAATTTTAATAGTTATAGTATAGTTAGGTATTAAAGTACAATCTTGGTTAAAGATAGTTTGTTCATTTATAATTTCTTTATCTAAAGTAAAGTATTTAAATGTTTTATTAGTAATATTTTTAAAATTATTTAATTTTTCTTGATCAATATCAGATAAATCATTTAAAGTTTGTCCTTCAATTAATTTTAATGTTTCATCGCCTACTTTTATATTTATATAAAATTTAGGACTAATAGTTGTATTTTTACTTAATTTAGTATCATCATTTAAAATATTACCTTCACTATCTACGTATAAAGCAATTTCTTTAGCCTCTTCATTTAATGAAGATAATTCTTCACTATAAATATTTTTAAATTCACCCCAAGTTGTATTTTCCTCAACAAGAATAGTATTATTTTTAACTTTAATTTGAACATTATAAGAAATATTTAATTTTGTATGAACATCAAAAGTAGTATTTTCTTCATCAATAATAGTTCCATCATCTTTTACAAAATGAGCAAATACTTTATCATTAGCTTCTTTTAATTTATTTAGATCATTTTCATCTAAATCACTTAATTTGCCATTTTCTTTAATGGTGAATACTTTATCATTAATAGTTATATATACATCATAAGCTGGTATTAAATTAGCATCAGTATTAAATGAAGTATTTTCAGTAACTATATTATTATTATAAGTATAATATTTAAATGCTTTAGTGTCTAATGATTCAAATGGTAATAATTTATTTTTTTCTTCTTCACTTAATTCACTAAATTTTTGGTTTTGAATTAATTTTACTGTTACATCATTAACATTTAAATAAACATAATATACTAATTTAATTGTTGAATGAGTTGAAATAATATCACTATCAGAAATTTGATTATCATTAACAGTGAAATACGCAAAGTGATCATTCATTAAAGAATTAATTTTTTCTTTAATTTCACTTAATTCGATTAATTCTTTAAAGGTTAAGTTATCAGCAATATTTGAAATAACTTGACCATCAATTGTTATTTTAATTTTATAAACTGGTTTTAAAATAGTATTTTCAGTAAATATTGCATCATTTTCTACTTCGACATCATCTTTAGTAAAGTAGGCAAAATCTTTACCATCAACATTTTTAAATTCATTTAAATTTAATGAACTTAATGGTTGATAATCTAAAAGTTTAAATTCTTGATCGTTAATGGTAATAGTTATTTCATATACTGGATTTAAAGTTGTATCATCATCGAATATTTTTTCATTATAATCTATTTCTTTACCATTTTCTTCAAAATATTTAAATGTTTTATTAGATGGATTTAAGAATTCATTTAAAATAGCTTGATTAGTTTCATCTAAATCACTTAATTTTTCACCTTCAATTAATTTTAAAATTTTATCTTTAATAGTTATTTTAACATAAAATTTAGATGTAATTGTTGTATGTTTATTAAAAGTTAAATCATCTTCTAATATTCTATTTTCACTATCTATAAAATAAGCCCATTCTTTACCATTTTTTTCTTTAAGATTTTCTAAAGCAGTTTTATTATCATTATCTGAATTAATTTTGTTTAAAACATCAGACCATTTAGTATTTTCATCAACACTTACTATTTTTGAACCAAAGTGAATATCTACGCTGTAAATAATAGTTAATGTTTTATTTTCAGTGATAATAGTATCTTTAGTAATTTCATTTCCACTTTCATCAATAAGACGACTAAATTTTTTATCATCTAAATCTTTAAGTAAATCATTTAAAGAAGAATCATTGAAAGTATTAATTGATTGATCATCTCTTAAAATAAATTTTTGATTATTAATGGTTAATGTTACATGATATACAGGAATTAAAGTTGTATCTTCATTAAATGAAGTTTCATAAACTTTAATTTCAGTTTTATCTTTTTCAAAACGATAGAATTCTTTATTAGAAGGATTAATAATAGTATTAACTTTTTCTTTATCTTCATTATTTAAATTATTAAAATTTTCTCCTTCTAATAATCTTAAAGTATAATCACCAATGATAATATTAATATAATATTTTGCTGTTATAGTTTTAGGAGTAGTAAATTGATAATCATCATTTAGTTCTTCATTATTATCCATTACAAATTTTACAAAACGATCATTATTTTGCATTTCTGATAATAAAGAGGATTCAATACTCTTTAATTCACGCCAAGTTGTACCTTCTTCTATTGTAACAGTTTTATCGCCAATAGTAATAAGAAGATTATAAATTGGTTTAATATTAATATGTTTAGTAATTGGTGTATCTTCTGATAAAGATTCTTCACTATCAGTTATAATCCATTCTTTAAATGTTTTCTTGCCTTCATATTGAGGGGTTTTTAAATATTCTAAAACATTATATTTAGATTCTAAATTTTCTAGTGTTTCACCCTCATCTATAACATAAGTATATTCTTGACCTTCAATAGTAACATTAACTGTGTATTTTCTTTTAAGTATCGTATTAGTATTAAATGTAGTATTTTCTAAATCAACTTCCTTGCCATTAGCCTCAAAATGTTTAAAAGTTTTACCATCAGCTTTTTCTATAGCTTCAAATTCATAAATATGATCTTTTAAATTACCATTTTCAGGAATTGTAACTTTAAATGAATCTTCATTTTCAACGGTAATTTCAACATTATATCGAGCTTTAATTGTAACATCTTTAGTAACGGTATAATTATTTATATCAGAAATATCTTCTCCACCATCTTCATAAAAAGATACAAAAATTTTATTATTAACACTATTATTTTGCATTTGTTCAATATCAGTAGAAGCTACATCAATTAATTTTTGATTTTCTTCAGCCTTATAACTATTACCATTAATTGTAACATCATAAAGTTCAACTTTTTTAGGATATAAGTCTGTATTAGCATTTAGGCTAGATGGTTGTTTATTTTCATCACTAAAAGGTGTAGCAGTATGCCAACTTGTACGATATTTATTTGAATCTAATTTATTTTCAATCTTTTTTTGGGCTTTACTAACATCTTCGTTAACAGTTGATGGGTCATAATGAGCAACTACAGCACTTCCATCAAAATCATATAAGCCAACAACTACATAAGAATCTTCATTATATTTTCTATTAATTGGAATATTACTAGAACCACCTGAAATTAATTTAACTTCAGACCCTAAATAAATAAAATTATTATTATCTAAACTGCTTGCTCCAAAATGAAATAAATGACTAGAAGATTCTGCTTTTGAATTATCATTAAGTTCTGTTTGATCATTTATATATATTTTTACATTTTCATTTTTTAAAGAACCGTCACTTCCATTATAAAATCTAATAATATCAGCACCTTTAGCTTTTAAGGAAGTATCTTTATAATAATCATTAGTTAAAGTTGTTTCTCTACCACTTTTAGATTTACCAATATTAACTGTTAAATTTTTTTGACCGGCAATCAATAAGGGTGCTTCTAATTCAGCTGTTGATTGACCAACAATTGTACTACCAGAAATATTTATAATATTATTTTCATGTGTATTTAAAGATTTATCTACACCTAAGGCAAGTCCATAACGACCATAGATTGTTGAATTTTCAATATTAACTTTTACATTGGAACCACCAATTCTAATTCCTTCATATGGGCCATATATGGTACTATTTTTAATATTTAAAGTAGATTCATCAACACCTTCTAAAAAATTAATAGTTCTAAAATTTTTTAATTCATTTAAAGTGCTAAAACCATAATTTGTACTAAAATTTTCAATATTTAATTGAACTGGTGAAGTAACTAAAACATTACTTGAACCATCATCATCCGAATTTACTCGATAACTAAGTTTAATATTTTTGATAGTAATTTTAGTATCTTTATCAGTTCCAGATATATTAAATTGACCGGCAAAACTAGTTCCAGATGCATTTCCTTCGATAGTTACAGCTCTTGTTACGTTAAAAGTTTGTTTATAAGTAGAATCCGAAAAACTAGAACTTAACTTTATAACTTGACAACTTGGATTATCTAATCCATTTTGTAAACCTGAAACAGTAGATATATTAATACATGGTTCATCAGCTTTAACTATCTTATTCCATATAAATGGACAACAACCTAAAATTAATAAAATCAATATTACATTTAATTTTTTCATATTACTCCCTCACTTTTAATTATAATATCATTTTAAATTTTTATTGTAAAGAAAATAAAATTAAAAAACAGGATAAACGCATAAAATTATAAATCATGTGTTTTTTTTGATATAATAAAAAAGAATATAAAGGTAGGTTTAAGT
>CANRHC010000015.1 GCA_947630305.1 uncultured Bacilli bacterium | reverse complement strand
ATCTAGTAGTATTTGTTGGAAATGATTTAAAAGTAATAGAAGAAGTGTAAAGGAAAACTGTAAAGAGTTTTCTTTTTACTTGACACATAGGGGGCATGTTATGATTTTGACATGATAGAAAGGGCTTATTTTATGGAAAAAAAGAAAAATAAAACATTTGTAATAATGATAGTAGGAGTAGTATGTTTGATACTTATAACATTAGGATTAACATATGCATATTGGAGATTAACAAAAGAACAAACAGGAGTAAATGTTGTTAATAGTGATTGTTTTAATATTGAATTTGTAGGAGAAAATGACTTTCTAAGCTTTGACAAGTGTTTTTTGTAAATTTCTTAAAAAAGTTTAAATTTTGTTAAATTTACTAAATTATTCCACTACTTAAAACACCAAAATGCCCATTTTTTTAAAATTTTGGTGTTAAATAACTACAAATAATTGATATATTTTGGATAATTTGCTAAACTAATTATGGGTTGAGTTATTAATGCATAAAGCATAAATAATTCTAATTAGTTTAGTGGAACAGGCAGTTAAACAAGCATAGTAATGTTTACCTTCCTGTTTTTTCTTTTGATAATAAACATAAATAGAATTTTCTTTATCAAACTTTGCTGATAAAGTAATAATGTTTCGACTACAATTAAATAAAATTTTTCTGGCGTATCTGTTTCCTCTTTTGGAAATGGGTCCGTGATATAACCCTTAATAAAGCATATCCATTAAGTGATGAAGAATTAGAAAGTTTTTTATCTAGTGCAACACCATATCATTTTACAATAACAAATAAGTGTAGTAGCTTAGCAAGTGCAACAATAAACTTAGAAAGTTTAAATAGTGAAACAGAAAAACAATTAGAAGATCAGTGGATAGATGCCATATTATATGAAACAGATTATCATAAAAAATTAAATAAAAGTACAAAATTAACAGGAAATCCCAATAATGATGCTAATAAAGTAATAAAAGATGCTTTACATGCATACAAATTACACAATTTCACATTAAAAGCTAATGAAGTAAAAGAATATAATTTATTATTATATTTAGATCAAGAAACACCATTACAGGAAGATACACAAAATGCAGGATGGAAAGGAAAAATAACCTTAAGTGCTGAATATAAAGTAGATCAATTTGCTAATAGTTGTTAATGGTACTATAAAAATGTAAGAAAAAGTTGCTAGTGAAGGGCAAGTCGTATATGGACCATTTAATGAAGGCATTTCAGGAAGTGCAGATGCTATTCAAAGTTATGTGGTATGTGAAACAGGAGATACAAACTGTATCGGATATTTGCAGGGAGACGGAGGAATAAAATTAAATAGTGATAGTTCATATTTATTAGCCAATTTTACCAAAGTAACAGAAATAGATGGAATAGAAAATCTAGATACAAGTAATGCAACAAATATGGGATTGATGTTTCAAGATATGAATTAACTACAAGAATTAGATATAAGTAGTTTCGATACTAGCAGTGTGGAAGATATGAGTGGTTTATTTGGTGGATGTATTGCATTAACTAAAATAAATTATGGTCCAAATTTTATTAATAAAACTGATGCGGATGTAACGGCTATGTTTGATAAAGAATATGCCAAAACCATATGGTCTCGTTGTCCAGCTAATAAACCAGATGCTTCTGTTCACTCATCTTGGGAAGGTGTAACCTTTTAAATTAGAATAGTTTATTCTAAATACTGTAGAAATATCTTCGCTTTTATTGTATAATTATTTACGAAAGTGAGGTTTATTTATGGAATTAAAAGGAAGTAAAACTGAAAGTAATTTAATGTCTGCTTTTGCTGGAGAAAGCCAAGCTAGAAATAAATATACTTATTATGCTTCTAAAGCTAAAAAGGAAGGTTATGAACAAATTGCTAGTATTTTTGAAGAAACTGCAAATAATGAAAAAGAACATGCCAAAATGTGGTTTAAATTATTAAATAATGGTAATATTCCTGATACTTTAACTAATTTAAAAGATGCAGCTAATGGTGAAAATTATGAATGGACAGATATGTATAAAAGTTTTGCCGAAACTGCTCGTGAAGAAGGTTTTGATGATATTGCTTATTTATTTGAAAGCGTTGGAGAAATTGAAAAACATCATGAAGAACGTTATTTAAAATTAGTAGGTAATATTGAAAATAATTTAGTCTTTGAACGTGGTGAAGAAAAAGTTTGGATATGCCGTAATTGTGGCCATATTTATGTTGGTAAAAGTGCTCCTAAAGTTTGTCATGTTTGTAAACATCCTCAAAGCTATATGGAACTTAAAGCCGAAAATTATTAAGAGTAACATCTTAATTTTTTTTTATTGAAAAATATTTTATTAAATGGTAGAATATTTTTTAGAAAAACGAGGAAGATGTTTTAGTAGTTAATATGCTTTATTTAAAGAGAGAAACTTTATAGCTGAGAAAGTTTTATTAAAAGGTATTAATGAATTTCAGACATTGGAGTTTGATAGTTAATCGTGCTTTAAACGAGAAAGATGCTAGTTTCCTAGAATTTGGGTGGTACCGCGGCTAAAGATGTCGTCCCAAAGTTTAGGACTTTTTTATTTGAAGGGAGATTTTTTAAATGGAAGAAAAGATTAATGATTTAATTTTAATGGCTAAGAAAGAAATAAGTGATGTTACAAAAGAAGCAGATTTACTTAATATTAAATCTAAATATTTAGGTAAAAAGAGTGAATTTAATGCTTTACTTGCTTCTTTAAAAGATATGAGTAGTGAAGATAAAAAGGTTTTTGGACCCCTTTTAAATGCTCGTAAAAAAGAATTAGAACAATTATTTAATGATAAGTTTGATTCTTTATCTTGTAAAATTGATTTATCTTTTGATGAATCTTTACCAATAAATATTACTAAAGGTTCATTACATCCCGTTACAATTGTTGCCAAAGAAATCACTGATGTTTTAAAAAGAATGGGTTTTACAGTTTTAAAAGGTTATGAAATGGAAGATGATTACCACAATTTTGAAGCCTTAAATATTCCAAAAGATCATCCAGCAAGAGACATGCAAGATACATATTATTTAGATAATGGCTTGTTACTTAGAACTCAAACAAGTGGCGACCAAATCCATGCAATGGAAAAATATGATTTACCATTAAGAATATGTTCCCCAGGAAGAGTTTTTCGAAATGAAGACTTAGATGCTTCACACGAAAATACCTTCTTTCAAATTGAAGGAATGGTTGTAGATAAAAACATTAAAGTTGAAAATTTAATTTATGTAATGCGTGAAGTTTTAAAAGAAGTCTTTCATCAAGATGTTAAAGTAAGATTAAGACCTGGTTTTTTCCCTTTTACAGAACCAAGTTTTGAAATGGATATGAGTTGTTTAATCTGTGGTGGTAAAGGATGTTCTACCTGTAAAGGTGGAGGTTGGATTGAATTAATTGGTTGTGGCATGGTTCATCCAAATGTTTTAAAAAATTGTGGAATAGACCCAGATGTTTATACTGGTTTTGCTTTTGGAATAGGCTTAACACGTTTAGCAATGATGAAATATAAAATTAGCGATATTCGTTATTTAAATAGTGGTGACTTAAGATTTTTAGATGAATTTGAAATAGAATAGGAGTGATGATATGTTAATTTCTTGTAATAGATTAAAAAGTTATATTAAAGATAGTGAAGATATTGATTTTGTCAAAGTTTGGGATATTTTTACGATGCGTACTGCTGAAGTTGAAAATGTTATTATCAAAGGTGAAGATTTAAAAGATGTTGTTACAGCTAAGATTATTTCTTGTGAAAAACATCCTGATAGCAATAAATTATCCCTTTTAAAAGTAAGTGACGGTAATGATGTTTATGACATTGTTTGTGGAGCGCCTAATGTGAGGGAAGGTTTAATTGGAGCTTTAGTCAAAGTTGGTGGAATGGTAAGTGGAATAAAAATTACTTCCCGTAAACTTGCTGGATATACCTCTAATGGAATGATGTGTGCTTGGGATGAACTAGGAATTGGCTCTGATCACTCTGGCATTCTTGAACTTCCAAGTGATACTCCTTTAGGCATTTTATTAACAGATTTATACCCAATTAAAGACATCATTGTTGAAATTGATAACAAATCACTTACTAATCGTCCAGATTTATGGGGACATTATGGCATCGCTAGAGAAATTGCTAGCATCACCAATCATCAATTATTAAATTTACCAACTTTAGAAGTTACTAACAATAAAACTGATTTAGATATAAAAGTTTTAGAACCTAATTTATGCCCTCGTTATTGTGGAATTAAAGTTAGTAATTTAAAAAATAATACAACACCAATAGATATGCAAATTTTCTTATCTTACGTTGGAATGCGTTCAATATCATTATTTGTTGACTTAACTAATTATTTAATGTTAGAACTTGGTCAACCAATGCATGCTTTTGATGAACGTGTAGTAAAAAATATTGTTGTAAAAAAAGCTAAAGAAGGCGACACATACACCACTTTAGATAAAGTAGAACGCAAATTAAATAACGATAATTTAATGATAACTAATGGTGATGAATATTTTGGCATTGCGGGAGTTATGGGAGGCCTTGATAGCGAAATCCTACCTGATACCAATAGTATTTTTATAGAAAGTGCTAATTTCCAAGCTGGTTCTATTAGAAAAACTGCTGTTAGCTTAGGCCTAAGAACCGATGCCTCAGCTCATTATGAAAAAAGCTTAGATCCTAATATGTGTGATTTTGCTTTAAAAAGATTATTATATTTACTTCAAAAAGAAAATCCTCAAATGGAAATTATGTCTAATTTAACCGATATTTATCCTAATCCTTTAAAAGAAAAAAATGTCATTTTATTTAAGAAAAATATAGGACGTTATACAACTTTAGAAATTACCGATCAAGAAGTTAAAAATATTTTAGAATCTTTAGGATTTAAAGTTAAAATAAATCAAGATAATTATGATATAACCGTTCCAACTTTTAGATCAACAAAAGACATTAGTATGGAAGCAGATATTATTGAAGAATTAATCAGAATGATTGGCTATGATAAAATAAAAGAATTACCAATGCAAATGAATGCTAGTTCTAAAGTTTGGGAAAATTTTTGGGAATATGAATATAAAGTTAAAAAAATACTTGCCACGACATTTAATTTAAATGAAGTTCATTCATATATTTGGTATGATGATGAAATGTTAAATAAATTGGGTATTATTAAAAATGGCGTTAAATTATTAAGCCAAAGTAAAAATAATATTTTAAGAGATGATTTAAGTTTAAGTCTACTACCAATTATTAAAAATAATTTTAAAAATCGAAATGAAATGGGTCTTTTTGAAATTGGTACTGTCATTAAAAATAATGAAAATCATAGTCATTTAAGTATTTTATTAGCAACTGATGAAAAAAATGTTCAACAAACATACATGAAAGGTAAAGAAATTATTGAATATTTATTTAAAATTTTTAAACATCAAAAAGTTAGTTATGAACATGAAAAACCTTTTGATTATTATAATGAAGATAAAAGTTTAAAAATTATTTGTGATAATAATTCAGTAGGTTATTTATTATTATTTGATAGTAAAAGTAATCGTTATGTAGGTAAAAATAAAGTAGTTGTCGCAATTGATATAGATTTTAATATTTTTATGAATATTAAAACTAAAGAAATTATTTTTAAAGAGATTAGTAAATATCCAGTTGTTAACTTAGATTATACTATTTTAACTGAAGAAAATATGAAATATGATAGTTTATCAAATATTTTAGATGGCTTTAATAATAAATTAATTTTAAACCGTAAGTTTATTGATGTTTATCCAAATGAAAACAAATTAAAATATACAATTCGTTATGAAGTAGGAAGTTTAGAAAGAACTTTAACTAGTGAAGAATTAGAAAAATTTAAAAACAAATTTATGAAATATATTAAAGAAAAAGGATTAGAAATTATTAGCTAATCCTTTTATTATTTCATTGGCATATTTAAAATTTAGAATTTGCCAAAAGTTATCTAAATATTCTTGTTTATTATTTTGATAATTTAAATAATAAGAATGTTCCCACATATCAATACAAAGTAAAGGAATATAACCAAATCTTAATGGCGAATCTTGATTAGTTGTAGTTATTAACTCAACTTTATTGTTATTAACAATTAAAAAAATATATCCTGATCCCTTCAAATTTAAAGCATCTTCTATAAATTTTTGCTTAAAATTTTCATAATCATTAAATTTATTTTTAATTAAATTTAGAAGAATTAAACTAGGTTCTTCCTTATTATAAGGATTTATTGATTGCCAATATAAATCATGATTTAAAACACCACCTAGATTAAATAATAAATCATTTTCATCTTCCTTAAAATCATCTAAATGTTTATAAAGATCTTCAATTGGATAATCATAAGAAAAATCATTTTTAATTAAAATATTATTTAAATTTTTTAAATAGTTTCTTTGATGTTTATTATAATGTAATCCTATTGTATGACAATCAAGATATGGTTCTAAATCTTGATATGCAAAAGGTAATTTTGATAATTTATACATAATATCACCTAAAAAAAATATATGATTTACCAAATAAAAAAATGCTTTTAAGCATTTAATCTATTTCTTCTGTTGGATTACCAGGAATTGTCTCTTCCTCTAAATCCTCTTTATTATCATTATTAGTTTTTTCATCTTCTTTATTATTTTCGGCATCATTAGAAGGCTTTTCTAAAGTTGATGTATTTTTATTCTCTTCTTTATCATTATCTGTTTTATCATTATTTGTTTTATTATCCTCATCTTCATCAACATTTTCGCTATCTTTATCATTTTTATTGTTATCTTTATCATTACCTAAATCATTATTCTCTTCACTATCTTCTTTTGTCGTCTCTTCTTCATAATTATTAACATAAATTGTAAATCCAGAAATATTTTTAACCATTGTACCTTCCGGAACACTTTGTCTTAAAATAATTCCCAATATTTCATCTGGATCACTTTCATATTCAATATTAAGTGACAAATCATTACTATTAGCAAATTCTTTAGCCGTGCTAACACTTTCACCTCTAAAATCAGGCATGAAATTTAGTGTAGAACCTTTATAAATACCTTTACCAATAATTTCACTACTACGTTCAAAATCTTCTTTATAATCATATTCAAATGTTCTGATAGTCTCAGATTTTAAAATTCCTAAATTTTCTTTCATTGCTTGTGTTATAGCTTGTAAACTTCCATCATAATAACCTAAAGCACTTACCTGGTATCCCCCTAAATAAGTTTCAATATCATAATAAGTTAAATAAGTTTTTTGAATATTAATAAAATCATTACCAGCTAATGCTTGAATTAGCATTGATTTAATTGTTTGATAAAAAGATAATATTTGAGTTGTTTTCATATTAGTTGCAATATGTTTACTTATCGTATCTAATATATTTTCAAAATCTCCTATTGAAGTATTATGAACAAGTTTTTGAGCAATTGCTTCTAATACTAATTGTTGATGTCTTCCTCTTGCTATATCACCTTCCAAATATCCATGTCTATTTCTAGCATAAGCTAAAGCTTGTTCACCATTTAAATGTTGCATTCCTGTATCCATGCAAATTAAATATTCTTCAAATCTTCTTAAAGAATCTTGTTCACAAAGCTTTCCACCATAAACACTGTTATAATAATCATAATCAGGAGCTTCAACATCAACATCAATTCCCCCAATTGTTTCTACTAAATCAACTACAGCTTTAAAATCAACCTTAATAAAATAATCAATTTCCACATCAGTTAAATCTTCAATCGTATCAACAACACAGCTAGTTCCACCATAAGCTGCCGAATTTATTTTACTATAACGATTATTATTACAAGAAATTGGAACATATAAATCTCTTGGAATACTAAATATAGTTGCATTTAAAGTTTGTGGATTAAAAGTAATTAACATTAGAGTATCGCCATTAAAAGCTGCATTAGGATCTAATTCATCTTCATATTCTGAATCAACTCCTAAAACTAAAACTGTAAAAGGTTCAGTTAAACTCTTTGTTGAAATCATCTCACTTTCTTCGGTCTTCATCTCTTTAGAATAACTTTTAACAACCTTAGTTTCTTGTAAAATATTTTGATATTTATCCTCATTACCCAATAAAATAGGATAATCTTTTGAAATAAAAATACCATCTACTTCATGATTATATAAAGCCGATACTAAAATATGAATATCATCATAATCTTCTGATTTAATTTCATTTTTAATATTTTCCTTGGCAATCATCTCTTTAGCTAAAATATAATTTTCCCGATTATTTTCATTATTAATCATTCCTAAAACAGAATCATCATTAAACTCTGTATCATTTAAAGTTAACAAAACAGTTGTATAAACAGAAGTATCACTTTTAGTAAAATTATCTAAAACATTATAAATCTTATTAATATAATAACTAGATACTCCAAATAAAATCGTAAAAAGAAAAACAAAAATGGTCAAAGGAATAAATACTTTCTTTTTTCTTAAAATCATTGATGTTAAACCAAAAAGCAAATATAATAAACCAAATAATCCAAAAAAAATCAATAAACCAATTCTTATTAAAGTTTCAATTCCCTTTAAACTTAAAACACTTTTTAAGAAAAAAATATAAAAAACTATATATAAAATTAATCCACTAAAATAAAAAAATTTATATCCCATTTTGGCATTTTTAATTTTACTAAATAATATCTTCATGAAGAAACCCACTTTCTAACCTTTAAAACATTATATAATAAAATAGATAAATACTCAATGACTGTTAAACTATTTTTCTAAAAAAAAATGTCGTTTTTACTTTACATTATATATAATCCCAAGCTTTATTGTTTAATAAAAATTTGCTATAATAAAGATGTATAAGGAGGAATGACTAAGTGAAAAAATTATCAATTATATTAATTATTTTTGTTTCATTTGTTGTATCTCCTATCATAAAAGCTGAAACAAAAGGATATATAATAGATGATATAGTATTATTTAGAAGTGGAGCCGGAACTAATTTTTCATCTTTAGCTACTTTAAATACTGGTGATGAAGTAATTTATAATAGTATGAATAAAGTTGATGGTCCTGGTTGTGATGATGGTTGGTATAGCTTAACTTTTAATAATAAAAAAGGTTATGTATGTAGTAGTTATGTAAGTATGAGTAAACCAAATAGTGAAGATATTTCTTATAATCGTCCTTGGACTAGTCCTAAAAAAGCAATTTTTGGTGGTGCTGAATTTATAAGTGATGGATACATTAATGCTGGACAATATACTAGTTATTTAAAAAAATTTAATGTTAATCCTAATAGTGATTATAAAATATTTAATCATCAATATATGACTAATATTGCAGCTCCTTGTAGTGAAGCTTATTCTTCATATGTTTCCTACAAAGAAAATAATTTACTTAGTTTACCTTTAGAATTTACGATTCCAATTTATAATAAAATGCCTGATACAACTAAACATCCAACTGATAGTACACCTAAAAAAAATACTACAAAAGTTACTGATAAAAATTTTGAAAAAAAATTAGATGCTGAAGGATTTCCCGAAAGTTATAAAACTTGGTTAAGAGAATTACATAATAAATATCCTAATTGGACTTTTAAATCTTTAAAAACAGGAATTGATTTTAATACTGCTGTTAGTGTAGAAAATACTGTTGCAGCTATTAATGGTTGTTCTAATTGCTATGATAAACCTTTAGTACAAACTGAACCTGGTTGGTATCGGCCTAATAAAGCAACAATGGAATATTATATTGATCCAAGGAATTTTTTAGATGAAGATAGTATATTGATGTTTGAAAACTTAAGTTATAGTCCAAATCATACTACTAAAGTTGTAGAATCAATTTTAAATGAAACTTTTATGAGTGGAAAAGATCCAATTGATAAAATTAGTTATGCTCAGATATTTGTTGATGCTGGAAAAACTTATAATGTTTCACCAGTTTATTTGGCTTCTTTATCAAGACAAGAAATGGGAGTAAAAAGTGGAATTGCTAATAGTGGCGAACGTTTTACCTATAAAGGAGCAACTTATGAAGGATTTTATAATTTCTTTAATATTGGAGCTTATTCATCTGAATCTAATCCCGTATTAGCGGGCTTAGTATACGCAGCAACAGGAAGTAGTCGAAATACCGAAGGCGTTTTTGCTGGTAGTCAAACACCAAGTGTGGAAACTAAACCAAATGATCAAACCAAACCTAATACTAATGAAAGTAAACCAAATGATGAAAATAAAACTGAAGAAAGTAAACCAGCTGTAAAGCCTCAAGAAAATGTTGTCAAAGAAACGCCTACAGCAACTCATTTAACTAATATGAATTTAAATCGTAAAGGAAATATGGTAACTAACTTTAGTGTAGGCGAGACTGTTGGTGCTTTAAAGAAAAAGACTAATGATGGCGAAGTAACAATTAAAAATGCAAATGGAGCTGTAGTAGGAGATAGTGAAGCAATTGGAACCGGATATACAATGACTTTTAAAAATGGTGAAACAGTGACAATTGTTGTTTATGGTGACTTAAATGGCGATGGAAAAATTAATTCAGCTGACCTTTTAAAAATGCGTTTAGCTTTATTAAAGAAGACTAATTTAAGTGGTGCTTATTTAGAAAGCGCACATGTTCATAATATTTCTGGAGATATTAATTCAGCTGATTTATTAAGATTAAGATTACATTTATTAGGTAAAAAAATAATTAATCAAGCTTAAGAAGGTGAATAGATGAAAAAGAAAATCGTATTTTTGATTTTGTTAGTAAGTTGTATTAAAGTAGTTAATGCAGCTTCTATTTCTGTAAGTGCAAGTTCTAATTATGTTACAAGTGGAAGTGGTGTAACATTTTATGTAAATATTAATGGTGCAGCAGCTTGGCAATTGACTGGTTATTCTGCTGGAGCAACATCAGGATGTAGCCTAGGTGATGAAGGCGTTGGTGATTCTGGAACTGGTAATAACGTCAATAAAACTTTATCTGTTTATTGTCCGGCAACTTCAGTTGGTCAAATAAGTTTTACCGTTACTGGTAATGTTGCTGATGCAAGTGGAAACGCCATTGATGTTAATGGTTCTAAAACAGTTACAGTTCAAGCACCAAGACAACTAGATTCTAATAATAACCTAGCATCTTTAGGGGTTGAAGGCTATAAAATTACACCAGATTTTTCAGCTGATACTCTAGATTATAGTGTTGAAGTACCATCAACAGTAAATGATGTTAACATCACTGGAAGTGTTGCTAGTGATTATGCCTCAATTGAAGGTACAGGTAAAAAAGGAGTCAATGAAGGTGCAAATTTATTTATCATCACCGTTACTAGTGAAACTGGTATTCCCAAAGAATATAAATTAACAGTTAACGTTAAAGATGAAAATCCCATTAAAATAAATCTTAATGAAGAAGAATATACTATTATGAAAAATGCTAAAAATATTATTAAACCGGAATTATATGAACAAACAACAATCAAAATTAATAATATTGATGTTCCAGCTTTTTATAATGAAACTACTAATATTACTTTAATTGGAGTTAAAGATAGTAAAGGAAATGTTAGATTAGCAATATATGATAAAGATAAAAATACCTATGAACTTTATGAAGAAAATAAATCTGATCAAATGATTTTATTAATTAGAAGTATTAATGAAGTTAAAGAAGGTTATATTAAAAGTGAAGTAAAAATTGGTGATGTTTTATACGATTGTTTAAAAATAAATGAAGATTCAGAATATGCTATTATATATGCTACTAATTTAATTACAGGAATTGATGATTATTATTTATATGATAGTAAAGAAAATTCCTATGTAAGATATAGTGAAGAACAACTAGAACCTTTAAAAAATGAATTAAATAAATATAAAGATGTTATAACATATCTTGTAATTGGTTTAGTAATTTTATTATTTTTATTATTAATATCTATTATTACTAGACCTAAGAAAAATAAGATTAAAAAAGAAAAGAAGAAAATTAAAAAAGAAGAAAAGATTGAAGAAAAAAAAGAAGAAGTTATTCCAAAAAAAACGACTAAAAAAAGCAAAGAACAAACTCAAAAAGAAGCTATTGAAAGTGTCGAAGAGGCTACTAAAATTATTGAAAATTTTGAGAAAAAGTCTAAAGATAAAAAAATATTTAAAGAAGATGAAGAAGAAATGTATGATATTTTTGAAGATGATCGAAAAAGAAAGAAAAAAAATAAAGAGATTTAAATCTTTTTATTTTTATTTTATTCATGATTTTCTAAATGATTAAAAAACATTCCAATATCAATAAGTCCACATAAACCTATTAAAATATAAATTATTTTTACTATTATAGATCCTTCTTCAAATATAGCTGTAACTAGATTAAAATCAAATAATCCAATTAATCCCCAGTTTAAGGCACCTAATACAGTAAAAAATAAACATATCTTATAAATAGTTTCCATATACACTCTCCTTACTAATGTTAGTATGAACTAACTTTTAAATTTTATACATTCATATTTTAAATATTTATAAATATATTTAATTAGAAAAGGAAAGTGGTAAAATGAAGAAAGTTGTAATTTTATTATTAGTTTTAACATTAATGACTGGTTGTGGAAAAAAGAATGCTAAAAATATTATTAATGATTTTTCTAATAAAGTTAATAATACTAAAAGTTATTCCCTAAAAGGAAATATGGAAATTTATGCTGATGAAGAAACATTTACTTATAGTATTGAAGCAGATTACATGAAAGAAAATTTTTATAAAGTAACGATGCTTAATCAAACAAATAATCATGAACAGGTTTTATTAAGAAATAATGACGCAGTCTATGTTATAACACCTAGTTTAAATAAAAGCTTTAAGTTTCAAAGTGAATGGCCAGATAATTCTAGTCAAAGTTACTTATTAAAAGCAATTTCGACTGATTTAAAAAATGATCAAAATACTACAATTGAACAAGTTAATGATGATTACGTTATAAAATCTAATGTTAATTATCCTAATAATCCAGAATTAAAATATCAAAAAGTAACCATTGATAAAGAAGGTAATTTAAAGAAAAATGAAGTTTATGATGAAAAAGATGCTTTAAAAATGAAAGTTACTTTTACATCTATTGATTATAATGCTTCTTTAAGTGAAGATGACTTTAAGTTAGAAGAATATATTAAAGAAGAAAAAGATGATTCTGAAAATGAAAATTGTACAGAAAGTACATGCAAAGAACAAAAAGCAAAATGTGAAGGAGATGCTTGTGAACAAGAAACTGGTTTATTAGAAAATATCATGTATCCATTATATATTCCAAGCAATACTTACTTATCAACTTCAGATAAAGTCAACACCGATAATGGCAATCGAGTTATACTAACTTTTGGTGGTGAAAAAAACTTTGTTCTTGTTGAAGAAAAAGCAAGTGTTGCAGATGAATTTGAAATAATACCAGTTTATGGTGATCCACTAATTGTTAATGATACCTATGGTGCTTTAGGAGCTAATAGTCTAACTTGGACAAAAGATAATATTAGTTATTATCTTGCCGGTAATGATTTAACAACCAATGAATTAATTTCTATTGGCAAAAGTATAAGAGGAGAAGACATTACTGTTGGAAAAGAAAAATAAGTGAAGTCATAATCATCTTGACTTTACTTTTTAATATGTTAAAATAAACCACAAGAATAGATACGTATTTATAGAGGAAGAAACAGTCATACTTGTATTTACATATGTATACAACTAGAAAGAGGATAATAATGATTATAGAGACAAAATTAATTAATCGTAATCGCGATGACAATAAATAAAGATAATTTTGCTTTAAATGGACAAGGTATATTTCTACATTATCAAAGAAATGATAAAGGCAATTGATATTGTTTATAATAAAGACACTATCTATCACGCCATCACCCGTCGAGAACTACAATTAGATTCTATAATTGATATTTACAAAGTAAAAAGTTCTAATGATTATTTATGCATTGTAACAGAAGTTTTAAATCAAAATGAAATAATTGATACTTTAGGAATAGTTATCAACCCTCAAACTTTAGAACCAATCTTTGTTTATAGTGTTAATAATAATAAAACAAAATTTGTTATATCACAAAATAAAGCTAAAAGAAAGTTTGGTTGTTACCCATCCTCTAATTATCTTTTACAATATACCATTGAACAACTTATTAACAACGATAATGTAATATTTAAAAATACTAAAGAACGTTGTGAAATATTAGAAAAAGTTATTAAGAAAGCTTAAATAGGAAAGTTGCATTTCTTATTTCTTTTTTGTATAATTAAAGTGGTGAAGTTTTATGAAGAAAGAAAAAATGAATTATCAAACTGAAGAACAAAAGGAAATGCAAAAATTTTTTATTGTTTTAATAGTATTAGTTATTATTATAATAGGTGTATATTTATTTAGTAAAGCTGTAATAAAACCAGATATTAAAGAATTAGAATATACTTCTGGTAGTGTGGATGATACTGCAATAAGTGTTGGTACTCTTTTAAATGCTAAAGAAAGTAGTTATTATGTCTTAGCATATGATTTTAATAGTGGAAAATCTACAGCTTATAAAAATTATGCTAGCTATTATACATCAGAAGATCCTGATGAAAAGAAAACTAAAATTTATTTTTTAGATTTAAGTACCGTATTTAATAAACCATATTATGTAACTGAAAATAGTAATCCTAAAGCTACTAAAATAAAAGATTTAAGAATATTAGATGGAACATTATTATTGATCAAAGATGGAAAAATAACTAAGTATTTAGAAGGTCTTGATGCTATATCTAAAGAATTAAAAGCATAATGTCAAAAAAGCAAACATATGCTTTCTTTTTTTATTTAAAAGAGTTATGATTATAAAAGATAGGATTGATGAACATGAAAGGAAAATTAGGATTAAGCTTAAAAGAAATTTGTTTAATTATTTTAATAACAGCTATAACTACTAGTATTACAACTGGAATTATTATGTATAATAATAATGTTTTTGAAAATGGTGCAGTAAATATTAATAAAGATGAGGCTTTAAAAGAATTTTTAAAAGTATATGCTAATTTAAATGAAAGTTATTATGAAGATATTGATAAAAATAAAATGATTGATTCGGCAATTGAAGCAATGGTTGATTATTTAGGTGAGGATTATTCAACTTATTTAAATAAAGATGAAACTGTTAGTTTAGAAAATGAATTAAGTGGAACATATAAAGGAATAGGTATTTCTATTACTGATAATAATCAAATTTATAGAGTATATCCTAACACTCCCGCTTCTAGGGCTAATTTAAAAGAAAATGATATAATTACTAAAATTAATGGTATAATAGTAACTGATAATGTTGCAAATATGTTAGATAAAACAAAAGAAAATACTTTAGAAATTAAAAGAGGTGAAGAAATTTTTGAAATAAAAATAACTCCTGAAGAAATTAATACACCTTTAACTAGAGAAGTTTTAGATAATGAAGGAACTAATGTAGGTTATATAAATGTTCCATCCTTTACTTTTACAGTTGCAACTGAATTTAGAAATGCTTTAGAAGAAATTGAAGCTAAAGGTATTTCTTCGTTAATTATTGATTTAAGATATAATACAGGTGGTTATCTATCAGGTGCAAGTGAAATTGCTGCAATGTTTTTAGAAAAAGATAAAACAATTTATTCATTAGAAGAAAAAAACAATAAAGAAACTTTTAAAGATGATACTGATGAAAAAAGAGATTATAAAATTATTGTTTTAGTAAATGGTGCAACAGCAAGTGCCAGTGAAGTTTTAGCATCTGCCTTAAAAGATAGTTATGATGCAACTTTATTAGGAACAACTACCTTTGGTAAAGGTAAAGTTCAACAAACTAAAATGTTAGAAGATGGTAGTATGGTCAAATATACCACAGCTAAATGGTACACCCCAAATGGTGAATGCATTGATGAAATGGGATTATTCCCAGATTATTCTGTTGAATTACAAGAAGATGAAGAAGGTAATTATATTGATACCCAATTAAATAGAGCTTTGGAGTTATTAAAATAACTTCTTTTTCTTTATAAAATTTTGTATAATAGAAGATAGAAATGAGGCATATATGATTCAAATTGGCGATAAATTAAAAATTGAATGCTATAAACATAATGGTTATTTAGAACAAACAAGTGAAGAAGCAACTGTTTTAGAAATAGGCGATGATTATCTTATTGTAGCTAACGATAAGACAAAATTAACTGAACATGATGGTAGTAGTTATTGTACTAATGAACCAGCTGTTCTATTCTTCTATAAAAATCATTGGTTTAACATTATTGGACAATTAAAAAATACCGGTTTATTTTATTACTGTAATATTGCAACTCCATATCTAATTGATGGCCGAACTATCAAATATATTGATTATGATTTAGATCTAAGAGTTTTCCCTGATGGAAGTTATCGCGTATTAGATCGTAACGAATATAAATATCATAAAAAAAAGATGCATTATAGTGAAGAATTAAGTAAAATAATTGAAACTGAATTATCTAAATTAATTGAATTAAAAAAAGCTAATCTTAAACCATTTGATAAACAAGAAGTTTTAAAATATTATGAAATTTTTAAAAAAATGAATCATTCGTAAAAAAAATCTTGTTTTTTCTACCGTTGTGTGATAAATTAGCATTAACAAACACGAAAGTGTTTTTTATTTGAAAAAAAATGAGGTGTTAACATTGAAGAAAATTAAAAAAGAAAAGAAAGTTAAAAAGCCTGGTTATTTTAAACAAGTTCGAAGTGAAATGAAACAAGTAGTTTTTCCAAGTAAAAAGGAAGTTTTTAAATACACTTGTGCTACAATTATTATTGTTCTTTTAATGATTGGCTTTTTTGAATTAGTTAGTTTTGTACTTTCAATTGTAAAGGGGATGTTATAATGGAAAAACTTTGGTATGTCGTTAATACTTACAGCGGACATGAAGAATCTGTTAAAGAAAAACTTTTAATGCGTGCAGAATCAATGGGTTTTCAAGATTACATTTTTAGAGTAATTGTTCCTGAAACAACTGAAATTGAAGTCAAAGATGGCGTTAAAAAAGAAAAAAAGAAAAAAATGTTTCCTGGTTATGTTTTAGTTGAAATGATTATGAGTGATGAAGCTTGGTATATCGTTCGTAACACTCCAGGTGTAACTGGCTTTATTGGTTCTTCTGGAAAAGGTGCTAAACCAACACCACTACTTCCTCAAGAAATAGACAGAATTTTAGTTAATATGGGCTTAAGTAGAATGGATATTGAATCCGAAATGTCTATAGGAGATAAAGTAAACATTGTTGATGGACCATTTAAAGGAATGGCTGGCGAAGTATCTAGTATAGATATAGAAAATAATCGTTTAATAGTAAATATTGATTTATTTGGCCAAGAAACTTCTGTTGAAGTTGAATTATTTCAAGTAAATAAAGCATAAAAAAATAGATTTAATTCTATTTTTTTTAATATAAATCACTACATTCCCCACTTTTAGGTTTATAAAAACAATGATTTTTATACCTTCCAGCTAATGGTTGAGAATACCATGTACTCCCACAAGAACTATTGACAGGTGGAGCATAAAACCATAAAGCATGAGTAGCAGGATAATAATATTCACCTCTTAAAATTCTATCAGCTAAATTTTTTTCCAAAGTAGTTGGACTAGCTTGAAAAAGTGAACTATTAATACCCACAAATTGATTAGGCTGATATATTACATCTGTTATTGTATCAATATTTTTAAAAGTATAACAATTGGCTATAGCCCTATTAACAACAACATTTCCAACCATCAACATTCCTAAATCACCTTCGGCTAATGCTTCGGCTCTCATAATCCTCGCCAACAAATCTGCTTCCTTTTTAGTATAGCTTATAATCATTATAATCACCTAAAATATTTTATGTTATTAAACAATATATGTTATTTTTTTTTCATTCTTGCTTTAATATAACAATTTCCACATACCGATTCATAAGTAATATTATCCTTACCATTATCAATCGCCACTTGATTACCATCAAATATCGGCTTTCCATTTAAAAAACGCATATTAAAAGTAGCTTTTTTCCCACAACGACAAATAGTTTTTAACTCCTCAATACTATCCGCTAACTCAAAAAGCCTAATCGCACCTGGAAAACCTTTAGTTTGAAAATCACTTCTTAAACCATAACATAAAACCGGAACATTATACTCTTTTGATACATAAAACAATTCTTCTACCTGCTTAGGCTCTAAAAACTGAGCTTCATCAACAATTATAGCATCAGGTAAATTATCAATTTTACTAAAAAGTGAATCATCTTTATTCAATAAAATATCAACTTTTCTATTAACACCTAATCTACTTACAACCTTATCATTACCTTTTGTATCAATTAAAGGTTTAATTAAAATAACTTTCATACCTCTTTCTTCATAATTATGTGCTACTTGCAACAGCATTGTTGTTTTTCCACAGTTCATAGCCCCATACCTAAAATATAACTTTGCCATCTATACCACCAAACATATATTAACACATATTAAAAAAATAGCCAATATTTTACAATTATTTAATTCTTTTCCTTACAAAAACATTTTTCATAATCATAAGGGTAAACACATTGCTCTAATTTATTTCTTTCAATTTTATTGCGAATGCTTTTATTTAATCTCATTATACTTTCATGTGATATTTCAAAAGCAATTTCATTACTAGTTTTTTAATAACTATTTTAATTGTTAATTCTAATTTAATTTGTTATAATTACCATAAGGAGTATCCAAATGAAATTTGAAGAATTAAGAGAAAATGGCCAAATAAATATTAGTAAAGGCATTGAAACAAAATTAATTATAAAAGATGAAGAAGAAAATAAAGGTGCTAGAAATAAATTTTGGTTTAATAATTACAATTATTTATTTAAAGAAATATATAATGATTCAAATGAAGATTTTGCCGAATTAATAGCTGAAGAAATAGCCAAAGAACTTAATATTTCCTGTGCCTCTTATGATTTAGCTATTTATAATGGTAAAAGAGGAGTTATAACTAAAAATTTTGTTAATGAAGATAATGGTGATGAACTAATATCTGGTTCTGAAGTTATTAATGAAGTTTATCAAAAATATATTCTACCTTTAAAAGCTATTTGCAATAATTATCATCAGATTTTAAAAAAATATAATTTTGAATCTGATAAAATTAGAGCTTTAAAAGAATTAATAGAATTATATAATAACTCCTTAATTAATTCAAATACTTTAGAAAATATTAAAAATAAAAGAATTGAACATTTTAGTAATGAACAATTAGATTTTTATTTAAATGAATTTAAAATAATTATCAGTGATTTACAACAAATGTATGAAGATGATTTTGCAACTTGGACCAATGGTGTGATTAAAGCCAATAATTTATTTGATTTATGGTCAGTTATTGACTTATACTGTAAAATTAATAATTATGAATTAAGTAATTCTAATGAAATAATAAAAAAATTAACCGATTTATTTATATATGATATAATATTAAGCCAAGGAGATCGCCATAGTGATAATTGGAGTCTAATCGTTAATGAAAAAAACAAAAGTATATCTTTTTCCCCAATTTATGATAATTCTAATATGTGTAATCTAAATCGTAGTAAAACAATTAAAACTATCTCTTTATATATTGAAAATTTAACTAATTCTAAATTAAATATAAATAAAAGAAAAAGAATTAATGAAAGATTAAAAGATGCAATCTATCATGAAAAATCTTCTTTAAAAATCTCACCAGAAGATGTAACATCTAAAAGTAATAATATAGTAATGATTAATGAATTTATCGAACAATCTTCTAATGAAATAATAGAAGAAATAAAAAATATTATAAATAAACTTAATCCAGATAAAATAGAAGAAATTTTTAAAAGAATTGAAAGTAGAATAAAAATACCAATTCCTAATGATATTAAATTAATTGTCTTTAAAACAATTGAAACTAATATAGAAGAAATTAAAAAATCTATTAATAAAAGTGAGGTGTTACAAAATGGAAAATGAATTTTTAAAATATTTAAATTTAAATATTAAAAAAATATATGATGATTTTGTTGAAGTTTTTAATATTGATTATATGGAATATGTCACTATTATTAAAAGAATCGTTAAAGATATAACTAAAGATGATTTTTATAAACAATTATTACAAAGTGATATTTCTATTAATTTTGATAAAAATTCTTTATTAAAAGTTGATAGTTACCTTAAACTTTTAAATATGGATGATAATAATGGCAAAAAAATAGTTTCCACAATTCCAGAACTTATATTATTTATTAATAATCAAGAAAATATTTTTCCAATTTATAAAAATGAAAAATTTAAAGGTTTTGCCTTTGTTTATGAAAATAATTATCGTTCATATTCATGTATGGAGAATAACTATAAATTAAATAATTTAAATAATATTACTGAAAATAATGTTAATTATTATAATTATGTCATTGAAGATTTAATTAAAAGTTTAGATAGAGAAGATATAAAACAAAGTTTAAATATAAAAGATAATTCTACCTTAAAAGAAAAATTTTTATCTTTATCTAAAAATTATAGTAAGAAAAATTATTATTTTAAAAAAATTCAATAAAATAAATAACTATTTTCTTTTCAATTAAAATATGTTATTCTTAAAATGAAGTGGGATATATGAAGAAAAAAACTAGTTTTATTTTTTTAATTATTGGTCTTTTAATTATAATAGCTATCAACTATTTTTTCCTTTTTGTGTATCCTATTAATATTAGAAATATTACTTATAAATTAGAAAATCAAGAAATTGAAACGACTATTTCTTTTAATAATATAATAAATGGCTTTTGCCAAGTATTAGATAAAACATATCCTATTATTAATAATCAATGTGTTATTAATATTTCTAATGAACCAACTAGTATTTTAATTAAATCTCGCTGGAATGAAAAAATGATAGGTATTGATCCTAAGCAAGATCAAGTTTTAGATTTTAATGTATCTGAATCAAAAATTTATATGATAATAGGTGAAAAGAAAGAAATTAAATTAAATGTTGAAAAATTTGGTAATCCCTCTATAACGCCTTCTTATACAATTGATGATGAAGAAATTGTTAAAATTAATAATAATGTTTTAGAAGCTGTTGGAAATGGTCAAACTAAAGTTTATATCAAAGTTGGTAATATAACTAAAGAAATTGAAGTTGTTTCAACTAATTTAATTGGTAAACCCGTTTTAACTAAAGAAAAAGATTTTTTACCATGTAATATATATAGTGAAGAAGATAACAAAATTATTGATGAATTTTTAGAGTATCGAATTAAAGAAAGTGGATATAAAACTAGAGGGGCAGTTGTGGCAGCAGCTAGATTTTTGACTTTAGAGTTTCCTTATCGTATTGATTATTTTTGGGAAAATGGCCGTTTAGATAATACTACTGGTGGTCCCGTCGCGGACGGTGAAGGAAGATTTTATCATAAAGGATTATATTTAAATAGTTATAAATTTAATGAACTTGATCAAAGTAAAATTAGATATGGTCCATCTACTTGGGGTTGTCCTTTAACTAATTGGGAAGATGATCCAAATTACGGTTTTTATCCAGGGATAAAAGTATCTAATGGTCTAGATTGCAGTGGTTTTGTAACATGGGTTTTGTATAATGCTGGTTTTGATCCAAAAGATGTTGGAGCAGGTGATAATCCATCTATTCCTGGTGAATTAAGTGATTTAGGAAAACATATTCCTCTTACCAGAAGTTTATTAGAAAGTAATACCTTAAAACCAGGTGACTTCATCGGTGCTGATGGTCATGCTGCTTTAATAGGAGGTTTTAAAGATGACATCATTTATGTTGCCCAATCTCTAAATTATGGAATGGAAATGAAGCCTTACACTTACGATGAACTATTAGATACAGCATGGTTATCATATGTAATTAAAATGGATGATTATTATCAAGAAGAAGGGTCATATACAAATTTTTGGGAATAATTGCCAAAAATTTGTTAAAATTATAAACAAGATAGGAGAGTATTTATGAAGCAAAGAATTATTATAATTGTTGTATCAATAATTATTACAATAGCAAGTGTGGTTTTTGTAATTTATAAAAAAACAATCGAACCTGATATTTATTCTTTTAATGTAATAGAAAGATATGCTCCAAAATTATCATACGATATTACAATTAATACTAATACTCGTTATATAAAAGCAAAAGAAATTACAGATTGTTCTGATTCTGAATGTGGTACTGAAAAAAATACTGTTTTAACAAGAAGTATATATCGAAAAATAGTTAAAATTATTAATAAAAATCCTTCTGATGAAATTATCAGAAAATTTGCTATAGCCTTATATACAATCGCAGGTGAAGAAGAAATATTAAATGAAAATTATGATAGACAAAATGATTTAAATAAAGATGGTAAAGTAACAAATAAAGAATTAGGAACTAAGTTAATTAATGATATTTTAAAAGAAATATAAATATTTTTGTATTGAACAGATATTGAAAGTGCATTGACATTTTAACTTAAAATTGATATTATCTTGAGTTTTGCAGTAAAAATGAGCAAACCTAGTAATTATAAGGCTTTGCTCATTTTTGATAGTTGTACAATAT
>CANRHC010000014.1 GCA_947630305.1 uncultured Bacilli bacterium | reverse complement strand
AAAGGAGGTTTTTCTGTGCAACGCTAAAGCTTTTTAGAACCCCCAGTACAACTGGGGGTTTTCGTAAACCAAAAAAAGATGCTTTAAATTTTGCATCTTATAATAACAAAATGTAAAGTAAATTTCTATTTTAATTTGCACATTTTTAACATTTTCTTATTACTTTAATTTTTTAATTTATAATTTATAAATTAAAGTAATAAGAAAATGTTAAAATAAAATAAGAAAGGAGTTAAAATGGCTAACTTTTTTAATAAGAATTTAAAATATATTCGGCAATTAAAAGGAACATCACAACAAGAATTAGCTAATAAATTAAATATTGACAGATCTCAATTTCAAAATGGGAAAATAATGAAATTAATATTTCAATTGAAAACGCTACTCAAATTGCATACTTTTTCAATATACCTATTGAAGTATTTATTACTAAAGACTTAACTATTAATGATGTTAATTCTTTTAATAAATAAAATTATTAACTTTTATTCATAAATTTAAAATAACAAAAAGATAAATACTTTATATTATTTGGATGTTTAATAATTAGAAAAATAAACTAATTAGCATTAAGTCTTTTTTTGTTTTAAATAAAGGACTGTTTATTCAACAATCCTTTTAATGTTCATCAATATATTCATTAATTAATTTTTCATCCTCAAAATAATTTAATTTCATAGCATCTTTAACTTCTTTTAAAGTAATCTTTGCAATACTATGGGCATACATTGTACCTTCTTTTAATATATTATATACTTCATCAATATGTTTTTCATAATATGATCTTCTTTCTCTTATTGGTTTTAAAAGATTATCTAAAATTTGTAATAAGAATTTTTTGATTTTAACATCACCTATACCACCTTGTTGATAAGCTTTTTTTAATTCATCTAAATTAGCAAATTCAGGATAATATTTTTTAAAATCATCAGGGGTCGAAAAAGCATCTAAATAGGTAAAAACAGTATTACCTTCAATATGTCCTTTATCTTCTACTTTTAGATGTAATGGATCAGTATACATACTCATAACTTTACTTTTTAATTGTTCATAACTATCATTTAAGTAAATACAATTATTAAGGCTTTTACTCATTTTAGCATTACCATCTATTCCTGGAAGTCTTAAGCAAGCTTCATTTTCTGGTAAAACTTCTTTTGGTAAGACTAAAACATCACCATATATTCGATTAAATGTTTTAACAATTTCTCTAGTTTGTTCAATCATTGGTAATTGATCATCACCAACTGGAACAATATTTGCTTTAAAAGCAGTTATATCTGATGCTTGGCTAATAGGATAGGTAAAAAAACCAACGGGAATACTTTCTTTAAAATCTCTGGTTTTAATTTCCGTTTTAACTGTTGGGTTTCTTTGGAGTCTTGATACCGTAACTAAATTAGCATAATAAAAAGAAAGTTCTGTAAGTTCACTAATTTCTGATTGAATAAAAATATGAACTTTATTTGGATCAATACCAACTGCTAAATAATCTAAAGCAACATTTAAAATATTAGAACGAATTTTTTGAGGATTATCAGCATTATCTGTTAAAGCTTGAGCATCCGCAATCATAATAAAAAAATCATCATAATCACCTTGTTCTTGTAACATTAAGCGACTTTTTAGGGAACCTACATAATGTCCAATATGTAATTTTCCAGTAGGTCTATCTCCAGTTAATATAATTTTTTTCATTTATATCACCTTCCTATTAAAAAGTAAATAATAAAAAAGAAATAAATCTATTAATATTATATCAAAAAAAAGAAAGATTGAAAATTATTTAATTAAAGCTCTTTCATATTCATGATTATGGGAACTTAAATGATATAAATAAATATAAAAATCATTTAATAAATCATGATAAATAGTTTTATCTTTTTCTTTACAATTTAATATTATTTTATTAATTTCATCAATATCATTTAAAACATCTTGAATATCAATAGCTTTATTAGTATGTAATAATATCTTAGCTTTCTCTTTTAAAAATGAATATGATTGTTCATCAATACTTAAGGCATCATATAGGCAATCTATATCAGCATCACAAGCTTTTTTTTCAGGTTCTAATATTAAAACATATTTAACATAATGAAGATATTCTTGATAGGAAATTTTAATATGTTCTCTGGCTATTTTTTTTAAGATATAATTTAATTCATTATTTATTAAATTAATTTCTTTTTTATTATAACCTAACTTAGTAGGTTTAATTTGATAATCAAAACTAATTTCATCATTACTTTTATTATCTTTTTTTTCTTTTAAATAATTTAAATAAACTTTTAAACCTTCAAGATCTCTTTCATTTAAATTAATTGATTTAAAATATTTAAGAAGATTTTCAATATCTAAATTTTCCCAATAATTTTTAATTTTTTTAGCAACTTCAATTTGCTCTAAACGATTTTTTTCTTCTTGCCGCAACATGGTAAGAATTTCATAACGATAATCATCAAAAACACAATTTTTATTATTTAAACAATAATCAATTAAATCTCTAACATCATAAATAAACTGTTCATAACTAATATTTCTTTTTAAAAATATATCTTGAAATTTATATAAGTTAATTTTAGTATATGGTTTACTTTCAATTATTTTTAAATTATTTAAAACAATTTTCATCATTAATAAACCTCTATTATAACTTGTATAATTTAATTCATCTAATAATTGGCTAAAATCTTGAAGATTAATAATATTAATATTATAATCATTTTGATTATTAATGATATTTATTATTTTATTGATATAGTATTCATTATTTTCACTAATATTTTTACTTTCTAAATCACTTAATTTTTGGACAAAATCTTTTTCAACCGTTTTCATTTTTAATCCCCCTAAAAGATTAAACCTATATTAACAAATTAATAATTTAAAGTCAATTTAAAGGTTTAAAAAAAGACTTTTAATAAGTCTACTTTTCTAATTTTTCTAGAGCACTTTTAGTAACTTCAATTGCTTTTTTTCTTAAATTCTCGGCAGCTTCTTCTAAAACAGGTGTACCTTTTTTCTTAGCATAATTAGCTAAATCTTTAACATTTTTTTCAATTTCTTTGGCTTTAGTTTTAGCTATATCTAAAACTTTTTCTTTATCTAATTCTTTTAAGGAATTTTCTATTTCTTCAGTTTTAGTTACAATGTATTCTTTAACATCATCTAAATCAGTATTTTTAGCTTTTTCAACTAATTCATCTAATTTCTTTTTTAAATCACTTCTTGTTTCACTACCCTTTTTAGGCGCAAATAAAAGACCTAATCCAGCTCCTATAGCTAAGCCACCTAATAAAGTTTTAGTTTTCTTTTTACTCATTAAAACCAATCCTCCTCTTAATTTAATTATACTATATTTTAGTATAGATATTTTTAAAAAAAATAATACTTTACTTTAAACTTTACATTAAAATTTTATGATATATGCGATAAATTATGACCATAGTAAAGGAAGATATTAAAATGCCAGATAAAATATCGCTAAAAAAGTGAACTCCTAAATAAATACGACTAAATAAAATTAATATAACTAATAAGCTAAAGAAGATAGTTAATAACCACTTAATAACTTTAGGCATTTTACTATGCCAGATAATCATTAATAAAATCCCATAAAAAGTAATTGAAGCCATTGTATGTCCACTAGGAGTTGAATAACCGTTTTCAATAACTAAATGAGTAACGCTTGGTCTTGGTCTTTTAATAAGAAATTTTAAAACTTCGTTAATGATTTGATTTATACCAACTGATAAGAATAAGAATATACCTTCTTTTTTTAAGAATAATAAACATAATATTAAGAAACCAATAAGACAAATAGGACTAGCAAAAAAGGTAATAAGTTTCATAAATGTAGTCATACTTGGACTTAAAAACTTTTGACTAAAGTTATACACTAAGTTATCAATATTAACTAAGTAATTATTTTTAATTAATATGATTAAAAGAAAAAATAATAATAGAAATATAAGGTTATAATACTTTTTAAAATATTCTTTCTTCATAAACTCTCCTAATCTTCAAAAAAGACTTGATACCATTTGATAAAACAATAGACGTTCCATAATTTACGGTAATTATCTCTCTTATTATTTTTATGATTATCTAACATATTTATTAATATTTCAGTATTAAAATATTTATTAGCAATAGGTGAATTAAAAGATTTTTTAAGTTCTTCATAGACATCATCATCTCTCATCCAATCTCTTATCGGTACAGGAAAACCTAATTTTTTCTTTTTATATGATTCATTTGGAATTACACTTTTTGCCGCATCTCTTAAAGCAACTTTAGTATTTTCTTTAGTAACTTTATATTCATTGGGAAGTTTACTTGCACATTTAAAAACACCAATATCAGTAAAAGGAACTCTTCCTTCTAAGCTGTTAGCCATTGTCATACGATCAGCTTTTTGTAAAATATCTTTCATAAGCCAAAAATGAATATCAATAGCTTGCATTTTAACTAGACGATTACAATGTTTAAATTCTTCAAATACGGGTTTAGTTATTGTTTGATTTTGAATAGTAACAGGAATTTTTAATAAATTTTTTACTTCTTTTTCACTCCAAACTTTATTTACACCAATGTAGTTGTCTTCTAATTTTAGACCACGTCTGACAAAGAAGTTAATACCTCTTACTGGGGGAAGAAATGAACAAATTTTACTAATTAAGTGTCTAATAGGATAAGGAATTTTATTATACCAAAGCATATCAACTTCTTCACGATAAGAATTATATCCACCAAAAAATTCATCAGCTCCTTCACCACTTAAAACAACTTTAACATCTTTACTTGCTAAATTGGCTACAAAATATAAAGATACAATAGCTGGATCACTAGCTGGTTCATCCATATGATATAAAATTTTAGGAACAATTTTCATATATTCTTCTTTTCCTACTTTTTTACTAATATTTTTAATACCAAGCATATCAGTTAAATTTTTAGCATAACTGATTTCATCATAACGAGGTATATCATAACCAACTGTATATGTTTTATCAGGCTTTGCTAGGGAAACCAAATAAGATGAATCAATACCACTAGATAAAAATGAACCTACTTCAACATCACTTACCATATGATATTTAACGCTTTCTTCCATTGTATTTCTAATTTCAACTAAAGTTTTATCATAATCTTTCTTTTCAATCGGAAATGATAAAGAATAATACTTATTTATTTTAATTTCTTTATTTTGATAAGTTAGAGTACAACCAGCATCTAAACGATGAACACCTTTAAAAAAAGTTTCATTAGTAGGGGTAAAACTAAAAGACATATATGAAGATAAAATACTTTCATTAAATTCTTTTTTAAAATTGGGATGATCTAAAAAAGCTTTAATTTCGGACGCGAATAGTAAAACTCCATCATTTTCATAATAATAAAATGGTTTAATACCAAAAGGATCACGAGCACAAAATAAAGTTTTATTTTTTTGATCCCAAATAGCAAAAGCAAACATTCCTCTTAAATGGTTAGGTAAATCTTCACCCCATTTTAAATATCCAGCAAGTATTACTTCAGTATCACTTTTAGTATTAAAAGGATAATCATTTAATTCAGATTTTAATTCTTGATAATTATAGATTTCACCATTAAAAACTATCACTAAATTTTTATCATTACTAAACATAGGTTGACTACCATTTTCAATATCAATAATTGATAGACGACGATGACCTAAAGCAGAATCATTATCAGTATAATAACCATCACCATCAGGTCCGCGATGAATAAGACGATCACACATTTTTTTTAATACTTCATCTTTATTTTTAACTTGGCCAATGAAACCAGCAATTCCACACATAAAAGCACCATCTTTCTAATTAAATTTTACCACGAATAAGCTTTTTATTCTAACATTTTTAATTTATTAATTTGTCTATTCAATAAAATGTATAATCTTTTTGAATAACCTATTAAATGTTGATATTTATGTAATAAATCACCAAACTATTCCCTATTATCTAATTAAAGACAAACTAACTTTTTCTTTATCTTTATCAATACTATCAACATAGCATGTAACAATATCTCCTACTTTAACTATATCCATTGGATTTTTGACAAAATCTTTACTCATCTTGGAAATGTGTACTAGTCCATCATTATGTAGACCAATATCTATAAAAGCACCAAAACTCAAAACATTACGGACGGTTCCTTGTAATTCCATTCCAACTTTTAAATCATCAATTGTTAAAATATCACTTTTTAAGATTACATCATCTAAGGAATCACGATAATCAATACCTGGAGTTTTTAATTCTTCTAAAATGTCTTTAATTGTATAGACATCGCTACTAAGTTTTATAGCTAAATTATTGACATCAACATTATTTAAGATTTCTTTGGCTTTTACACTACCAATAAGAGATTCATCAAAATTTAATTCTTTCATTATTGATTTAGTAAGTTCATAACTTTCAGGATGAATTCTTGTTTTATCTAAAGGATTATCTCCATCATTAATTCTTAAAAAACCAACTGCTTGTTCATATATTTTAGGAGTAAAACCACTTAATTTTAAAAATTCTTCCCGATTAGTAAAAGCTTTTTTCTTTCTAAAATCTAATAAGCTATTTATACATTTTTTCGTAAGTCCAGATATATAACTTAAAATGCTAGCACTCGCGGTGTTTACATTTACGCCAACTTCATTAACAATTTTACTTACTGTAAATGAAAGAGCATTTTTTAATTCTTTTTGATTTACATCGTGTTGATATTCACCAACGCCAATACTTTGAGGGTCTATTTTAACAAGTTCACTTAAAGGATCTTGGATTCTTCTTCCAATGGATATGGCACTTCGTTTTTCAACAGTTAAATTGGGAAATTCGCTAATGGCTAGAGGACTTGCGGAATAAACTGAGGCACCAGCTTCACTAACTAAATTATATAAAACATTACTTCCTTTAATTGTCTTAGCTACAAATGCTTCACTTTCTCTAGAGGCGGTTCCATTACCAATAGCAATAATATCTATATGATATTTATTTATTAAATCAGTTAACATTTTGGCACTTTTTTCGACTTCATTTTTAGGTTCATGAGGATAAATAGTAGATATTTCTAAAACCTCGCCATAAGGATTTAAAACGGCTAGTTTACAACCGGTTCTAAAAGCTGGATCAAAACCTAAGACAACTTTATTTTTAATTGGTTTAGTAAGTAAAAGATGTTCTAAATTATCTTGAAAAGTAACAATTGCTTTTTCTTCGGCTTCTGTTGTTAAAGTTGCTCTAATTTCTCTTTCAATACTAGGATATATTAATCTTTTTAAGGAATCCAAAATTGCTTCTTTAACATAACTAACCACAAAAGAATTAGGATTTTTAATAATTTTAGTTTCTAAATAAGTTAAAATTTTATCTTTATCAAATTCAATACTAACACTTAATATATTTTCATCTTCACCCCTATTCATCGCTAAAATACGATAATGTTTAGCATAGTGAATACTTTCTTTTAAATCATAATACATCTCATAAGTTTTTTTCTCATCAATCGCATTTTTCTTTATTTTACTACATATAAAACCATTATGCATAATCTCATTTTTAATATATTTACGATAATAAGCATTATCACTAATCCATTCGCTAATAATATATTTAGCACCAGTTATGGCTTCATTACTATCCATATTAAAGTTACTAGTTAAAGATTCAATACTACCATTAATTGGAAAACTCATCATCATTTTGGCTAAAGGTTCTAAACCAAGTTTAATAGCTTCACTAGCTTTAGTCTTTTTCTTTTCTTTAAATGGCCGATACAAATCTTCTACTTCACTTAATTTTAAACATGCATTAATATTATTTCTTAATTCATCAGTCATTAAATCTTTTTCTTCAATTAATCTTATAACATCTTCTTTTCTTTTACTTAAATTTTCTAAATATTCATATTCTTTTTCAATAACTCTAATTTGTTCTTCATCTAAAGAATTAGTAACTTCTTTTCGATAACGTGCAATGAAAGGAATAGTCGATCCTTCACTTAATAGTTTTAACACAGCTTCAACCTGTGATACTTTAATATTTAATTTTTTAGCTAAAATTTCTTTATTATTCATAGTTATACTCCTTTACTTTCATAATACAAATCTTCATATTTTCCTTTTCGGCTGATAATGATAAACCCAATTATACCAATTATAATTAAAATAATACTAATTAATTGGGCAACTTTAAATCCACCAAGCATTAGGGAATCGGTTCTAAATGATTCGATAAAAAAACGACCAATACTATACCATATTAAATAAAAACAAGCTTGCATGCCAATTTTTAGATGTTTAAATCTTCTCATAACAAAGACGATTATAAAACCTAATAGACACCATAAGGATTCATAGAAAAAGGTGGGATGATAATAAATTCCATTAATGTTCATACCATCAATTATAAAATTGGGAATATGTAATTTCATGAGATAGCTTTTACTAACTACTCCGCCATGAGCTTCCATGTTAAAGAAATTACCCCATCTTCCAATAGCCTGTGCTACTAAAATAGAGGGAACAGCCATATCTAATATTTTAACAAAATTAATGTTATATTTTTTACAATACATATATATTGTCAATACGCCAAATATTAAACCACCATGAATAGCAAGACCGCCTTGCCAAATTTTTAAAATACTAATTGGATCACTAGCATACATATTCCAATTAAAAACAACATAATAAATACGCGCGCCAATGAAACCAAAAATGATTGTCCAAAAGGCCATATTAAATATAAAATCTTTGGGATAATTAAACTTTTTACTTTCTTTAAGTAATAAAAATATTCCTAAAAATACTCCAACAAGTAATAAAAAGGAATACCATCTAATTTGAATAATACCAAAATCAAATAATATTTTATCCATAAATTCATAACCTTTCTAACTATTAAAATTATAACACATCATTTAAATTTTTTAATAATTTCTTGCAATAAGGATATTGATTAAGTATAATTAATTTAAGAAGTATGGGAGGTTTATATGTTAGATGATTCTTGGAAGGATTTAAATAATTTAATTGAAAAAGCATTTGTTTTACAAAATAGGGAACAAAATCAAGTTAGATATATTACGGAAAAAACTAATTTTTTTTATAATCTTTTAATGAATGGTTTACAAAAAAAGAAGATTATTGATGAAAATACAGTTTTATTAGAAGATATGGATAGTAAAGAAGAATATTTATCTTATTATAATACATTAACTAATATAATTAGAATTTGTAAAAAGAATGCTTTAATTTATAATGATAGCAATATTAAGGAAATGGTTTGGGAAGAAAGTAAACAATATTTTATTACTTTGAAAAATGAATTGTTAAGGGTTGATATTTTAAATTCTTATACTAATTTTGATATGATAACAGCTTTTTATGATATTGATGATTTAAATGATATTTTAATTAATTATAAAACTTTGTGGGAGTTAATTTGTAGTCAAGAATTTCAAAGTTATGCCAATATGAAATATGCTGTAATATCTGAAGTTAGATCTAATATTAATATGGAACCAAAAGCTCAAGTAGTTTATTCTTTAATAGATAATGAAAAAAGATTTGTCTTGTCAGCTACAGCTAATAAAAGGAAAAATATTAATTTAAATCCTTTTGAAAATCATGAAGTAGTTGTAAATACTTTAGTAAAATATCAAGATGTTTTGCAAAAAAAATTAAGTAAGTAAAAATTACTTAATAATTATTTTTTTCTCTTTTTAAATCACGTTTTTTAATGGCCTCTCTTTTATCATAAAGTTTTTTACCTTTACAAATACCTATTAATAATTTTAAATGATTATTTTTAAAATAAGCTTTTAAAGGAATGATACTAATACCTTCTAATTCTTTCATTTCTTTTATTTTTTTTATTTCTTTTTTATGTAATAATAATTTTCTAGTTCTTCGTTCATCATGATTAAAATTGTTGGCTTCTTCATATTTTGCAATGTAGATATTAAGGGCATATGCTTCATTGTCCTTAATTGTTATATAACTATCTTTTAAATCAATTTTACCATTTCTGGCACTTTTAATTTCACTACCAGATAAAGATATTCCAGCTTCAATTTCTTTTAATACAGTATAATCAAAATAAGCTTTTTTATTTTTGGCTTCCATTTTCATCACTTTCTTTTACTAATTCAAAATCAATCATCGAGGTTATTTTAGAACTACTAACACATTTAACTAAAACTTTATCACCTATACGATAGGTTTTTTTGGTACTTTTACCAACTAAAGATAATATTTCGGGAACATAATTATAGTAATCGCCTTTAAGGGAACTTACATGGACTAAGCCTTCAATTAAATTGGGAAGTTCAACGAAAAAGCCAAAATTAGTTACTCCACTGATAATACTTTCAAATTCTTCACCAATATGATTTTCCATATACTCGGCCATTTTCATGTCTAATACATCACGTTCAGCATTCTGGGCATTTACTTCTTTTTCACTAGAATGATCGGCAATGGTAACTAAATTGTTTTCTAAGTAATTAATGGTAGTCATTGAAAAATCTTTTTCAATTAAATATTTTCTTAATAAACGGTGAACAGTTAAATCAGGGAATCTTCTAATAGGACTAGTAAAATGAGTATAATTTTTACTAGCTAGACCAAAGTGGCCAATATTATCTTTTTGATAAACAGCTTTTTTCATGCTCCGAAGTAGTAAGGAAGATAAAATTTCAAATTCAGGTTTATTTTTTAATTCTAATAATACTTTTTGCATTGTTTTAGGATTCATATCAACAATTCTGGTTTTTAAATGATAACCTAATAATTTAACCATGTTAACGAAGTCTTCAATTTTCTCACTATTGGGCTTTCCATGAACTCGGTAGATGAAAGGTAAATCCATATTACTAATATGAGTTGCCACAGTTTCATTAGCAACGATCATAAAATTTTCAATTAACTTCTCACCATCTTCTCTGATGATTTTAACTATATCAGTTGGAACGCCATGGTCATCTGCAATAACTGTTGCTTCATCTAATTCAAAATCAATATAGCCACGATTAATCATTTCCTTCCGTAATATATGAGCAAGTTCATTCATTTTTTTTAATGTTGAGGCAAAAGGAGCATATTCACTGTCATATTTATCACGCATTAAAAGATCATTTACTTTACTATAAGTCATTTTCTTAGCACTTTTTATATAACTTGGAAAAATATCATAACTTACAACTTTACCTAAATTATTAATTTTCATTACACAAGACATTGTAAGTCTTACTTCACCTTCATTTAAAGAACAAATGCCATTAGATAATTGATGAGGGATCATTGGAATAACGGTGTCTGCTAAATAATTAGATGTAGCTCTTTCATATGCAGCATCTCCTAAAGCGGTATTTTCTTTAACATAATAAGATACATCAGCAATATGAACACCTAATTCATATAAATCATCAACCATTTTTAAGCTAATAGCATCATCTATATCTTTAGTATGATCACCATCAATTGTAAAAATTAATTCATTAGTTAAATTTGTTCTTCCTACTAAATCATTATCACTAACACTAGTAGGAATACTTTTTAATTCTTCAATAACTTCATTGCTAAATTCATTTTCAATATTATATTTATACGCAATGGACAAAATATCAATACCAGGATCATCTTTATGACCTATAACTTTTTTTACTTTACCTAAAAATTTATTTTTACCAAGTTCTTTTACTAATTCAATGACAACTTTAGATCCAATTACACATGGTTTTAAAGATTCTTCATCAATAATTAAGTTAATTTTAATTTTATCATCATCTAAAATAACAGATAAACCATTATTAGTTTTTACAACTTCCCCAACTAGATTTTTATATTCTCTTTTTAAAACTTTTAAAATACGTCCTTCTCTTTTAACGCCTCTTCTAACAATTTCTGCTAAAACAATATCATCATGAATAGCTCCATTATTATCACTATCATTAATATATAGATCATCTTCTTTATCTAAAATAACAAAGCCAAAACCTTTTTTATTGGCAGAATACTTACCAATTTTTAAATTAGGACAATTTTTTAATAAAATATATTTATCTTTTTTAGTTTTAAAAATTACATAATTATTTACTAATTTTTCTAAACAATTTTCTAATTCTTTTAATTCTTCGGCACTTTTTAAACCTAATAGATCATTTATTTCAATTAAATTTTTAGCTTCATGAATATTTTCTAAAACTTTAATAATATTATCTTCCATGTCAACACCTCTATATTTATTATACATTATTTAAGGATTAAAAAACATCTTAAATTTAAGACGTTTAAATTAAGAACAACGCTAAAGAAATAATCATAAATAATATTCCTAATAACATCGTTAATCTAGATATAAATAATTCTAAGCCTCTTTCTTTTACATTGCCAAATAATCTTTCATTATTTCCAGATATAATTTGACCTGCATCACTAGCTTTATTACTTTGCAATAAAACAAGAGCAATTAATAAAATTGATACAATAAGTAAAATAGTTTCTAGCATAATACGCCTCCAATACAGCAATAATTTACCATAAATAAAGGAAAATAGCAACAATTAAACAATAATTTATATAAAGTAAAAAAACTTGCATACTGCAAATTTTTATTTTAAATTCTCAACTTCATTTTTGGATAAGGCAGTTAAATCGATAATGTCTTCTATGGAGTCACCACGATTTAACATTTTTTAGCTATTTTTTATTTTACTAGCTTTCTTTCAACGATACCTTCGTTTCTTACGGTATTCATTTGAAACTATATGTCATCTTCATGGCTTAAGAAACTGACAAAATTCTTATCTTGATTTAGTTTCTTGATTTTACTTTTTAATTTCTTCACAAAAGCATCATCCTCTTTCTCATCTAACTCTTCTTGATTAATATCAAATTTTGTTAAATAGTAAAATAACTTCTTCTTTCTTTCATCAATGTCTCATCATACCATGTCTTTTTGATTTTATCCATATTGAATTCAAGAATTTTGACATTTTCTACATATTTTATATGATCTTTAGTTTGGAAATAATATTCTAATATTTCATTTAATTTACTACTATTTTTTAAGTTATAACTAGTATCTATATAATAATATTTTGTAAATAAGTCATATACTTCTGTTTCTTTATTAAAAATGTTTAAATTAAAAAAATGTAACCAACTAGGACTAGGATTGTTTAATTCGATATGTGCTTTTGCCCCATCAACTAAAGCTACAAAATCACAAGTTTTTGATCTTTCAATGACATTTTTCATTAAAAGTTCTGGATTAGCAAATCTAATATTTTTAACCTCTTTATTTAAAATTAAACTCATTAAGGTTTCCAATAATTCCGTATCACTCGGATCACAAAAAATAGCTTTAAATACCTTATCGTTTCTTGCATTATAAAATTTAGACATTTATTTCCCTCCTTACAAGTTTGCTATTATAAACTATCTATTGTAAGAAATTTGTCGAATTAAAGTTTAAATGTTAAAAAAATATATAAATTATTATTTATTTTTAGATAATTTTTCTTCAATTTCCATTAATCGATTATATTTGCAAATTCTTTCACCTCTTGACATAGAACCGGTTTTAATTAAAGGGATATTTAAGCCAACGGCAAAATCAGTAATAAATGTATCAAGGGTTTCACCACTTCGATGGGAAATCATTGTTTTATAATTATTTTTTTTAGCAAGTAATATTGTTCTTGTCATTTCACTTATTGTTCCTATTTGATTTGCTTTAATTAAAATAGCATTTCCAGCTTGGGCATCTATTCCTTTTTGTAAATATTTTTGGTTAGTAACAAAGACGTCATCACCTACTAATAATATTCTATTACCAATTTTTTTAGTTAAAAGGGCAAAAGAATCTAAATCATTTTCTTCAAAAGGATCTTCTATACTTATAATAGGATATTCATTAATTAACATTTCATAATATTTAATTAATTGTTCAGTATTAAATTCATTATTATCAATTTTATAGACTTTTTTATCTTTATCATATAAGCTTGAAGAGGCAACATCTAGGGCTATAAAAATATCTTTACCTGGGATATATCCACTTTTTTTAATTGCTTCTACTATTAAATCAAGAGCTAATTTATTGGATGAAAGGTTTGGAGCAAAGCCTCCTTCATCGCCAACAGCAGTAGATATTTTTTTTTCTTCTAATACTTTTTTTAAACTATGAAAAACTTCTGATGCTACTCTTATTTTTTCTTTAATTTTAGGAATAATTGGCACAATCATGAATTCTTGAATATCTAAATTATTACTGGAGTGCATTCCACCATTTAAAATATTGACAAAAATCATTGGCATAGATACTTTACCATTGGAAACATATTCATATAATTCTAAACCTTCACTTTGAGCTAGGGCTTTTATTGTACATAATGAAACTGCTAAGATAGCATTAGCTCCTAATTTACTTTTATTATCTGTACCATCTAATTCTATTAACATTTGATCTATTTTTAATTGATTTAATTCACAACCAATAATTTTATTTCTAATAATTGTATTGATATTATTAACAGCTTTTAAGACACCTAATCCATTATATCTATTAAAATCTTGATCTCTTAGTTCTAAAGCTTCTTTTGATCCTGTTGAAGCTCCAGAAGGAACACTTGCAATACTTACTACATTATTTGAACATACCATTTTGGCTTCTATAGTAGGATTTCCTCGGGAATCTAATATTTCTCTAGCATATATATCTTTTATTTGAATCATTTACTATCACCTATATTTAGTATAAAACAAAATTATTAAAAAAAACAAGTCATTATGCTCTACTTAACATTTTAAAAAAAAGTTGTTGGATAATCAACAACCATTTAAACAAAATTATAAGATCTACTTTTTAACATAAAGATTTTACTACTATTTAATACACCATATAATATTAAAAATGAAGCCATAATTTGATTAAAACTTAAATTATTAAGTGGATTTATTAATAGTAAGATACTCATAAATAAACTGATAATACTTACCATTAAAATATAATTCCAACTTTTTTCTTCAATTAATTTTAATCTTAATACTAATTCAGCATTTTCAATTACCATAAAGATTAACCAGATACCTAATATAATATTACTATTTATGTTAAAAAAGGTAATAATGCTAATGATAAAAGATACGACGGCATAACAAATACTATAAGTAAATAAAGATATGTCATTTTTTAAAGTGAAGGCCCAGATTTTGATTAAGCCATAAATTATAAAAATGAAACTAAGCCAAATATTTATGCCAAAATTAATGAAATAAAAGATTATTCCTAATATTATAAATAAAACATTAACTATTAATTCGCCATTTAATATTTTAAAATATTTTTTTTCGGTAGCAGATAAGATACGATCACTTTCTTTTAAGGGAATAAAGAAAAATCTACGACCTTTTTTAGGATTTTTTTTGTTATTAGTAATTTTAGTAATTTTTTCATTATTATACATATAATCACTCCTAACATGATTATAAAATACTAAAATTGACAAATCAAGTTTTTTATTTTATAATAGACAACTAAATAAGGGGGAAACTTATATGTTAATTAAAGATATTTCTTTAGATGATTTTTATAATTTTGCAAAAAATCATCCATTATCTAGTCATTATCAAACGATGAATTATGCTTTTTTAATGAGTGAACAAGGATATGAACATGATTTTATTGGTTATGTTGATAATTATAATAATATCTATGCTGTATCTTTGATTCTTTTTAAAAAAATTAATAAACGTTATAAGTTTGGCTATGCCCCTAAAGGATTTATTTTGGATTATTTTAATGAACAGTTAGTAGATGATTTTACAACTGCTTTAATAAATTATTATAAAAAGAAAAAGGTTATTTTTATCAAGATTAATCCAGAGATTGCCATAAGGCAAATAAATAAGAATGAGACAATTTTGTTACCTAATATTAAAATAAAAGAAATATTAAGTAAATATGGATACCAAAAATTAAAGGATAATTTATATTTTGAATCTTTGTTACCGAGATTCAACGCTATTATAAATTTAAAAAATTTTAATTTAAAAAAGATTGATAAAAATACAAGAAATAAAATTAATAGATCTTTAGCAAAAGGTTTGAGGCTTGAATTATCTAATCGAGATGGTTTAAATATTTTAGAACCTTTTATAAAAAGGAAAAAAGATTGTAATGAATTTTATTATAAAGATTATTATAATGCTTTTAATCATAATGGAATGATCGATTTATTTTTAGTATCAGTTGATTTTGAAACGTATTTGGTGAATGCTAGAAAATTATATGAAAATGAATTAGAAAAAAATAATTTATATAATCAAGCTTTAACAAAGAAGAATACGAAAAAAAATATTAATCAAAAAATGATGTCGGATAAAAAATTACTTGCTTATAAAAATGATGTTTTCTTAGCAACTCAGTTAAATAAACAAAAGGTTAAAAAATATATAGCTGGGGCTTTAGTTGTTAAGTTTCAAAATCGAGTTAATATTTTAATTAGTGGATATGATAAGAAATATAAAACGTTTAATCCTAATTATTTTCTTCATTATGCTTTAATTAAGTATTATCAAAAAGATTATGATTATTTAGATTTAAATGGAATGACTGGTGATTTTGAAAAAAATAATCCATATTATGGTTTAAATCGATTTAAAATGGGTTTTAATCCAGAACTATATGAATTTATTGGGGAATATGATTTACCAATAAAATTAAGAAAATATAAAAAGTTAAGAAAAAATGGGGAACTTGCTAGACAGTTTAATAAAAAAAATTTAAAAGAAAAAAAATCCTAAATTGGATTTTTTTATTTGGTTAGATCAATTTCTTGTGGATTAGTAGAATCAATTATTTCTTTTCTAAAATCATTACTACCCATTTTCATTTTGAAGAAGGCGTCTTTTCTAACTTCTCTTCTTGTTTTTAAATCACGATCATTATTTTTAGCATCTTCAACTAATGCGTTATAGAAATCTTTAAATACTTGATTGACATCGATATATTGAACATATTTCAATTTATTTTTAATTTCTTCAAAACGGCCTTTTCGATAACTATCAAAGGTAATATCTGGATTTTTAGTTATTTTTCTTAAAGCCATTAAGTCAGTTTTAGTTTTATCTTTATCACCATTATTATTAATATTACTGTAATATTCGATATACCCATCATCATAACCGGCATAACCTAACATTTCATAGGCAAAGAATTTTAAGGTATATGAATCAGGTCTGCCATAATTATTATATGCTTGATACCAACGAGTTCTAAAAATATTTTCAGTTCCATATTTGTTATCTCCATATGATATAGGTGTTTTGACTCCAGGGTAGATAACAAGGTGATTGTCATATAAATCATTAATGGTTGTTAATTTCATTTCTTTTATTTTTTCCGCATCAATTTGTCTATAACCAGTTACTTTATATTTTAAACGTTCGGTTTCATTATCTATATTTGGATAATAAACTTCAGTAGCTACAGCAGATTGTTGTTCACTAGTAAGATTTAAGAATGCTTGAGCTTCAATGTAATCTAAAATATAGATAGCTTCAAATTCTTTACGATAAAAATCTTGTATTTTATCCGGCGAATTAATTCTTTCTCTAGTTAAATTAGTCGCTAAGAATTTATCTTCTTCAAAATCATAGGTTAAATTCATGTTGATGTCACCTTCACCCCATCTTTGAGCAAGGTTACCATCAGAGTAATCCTCTCCTCCGGCATCATATCGTCTGCCATTATTTTTCAAAAATAAGCGAGCATCAAAGTTATGAGCCATTTCATGAGTCCAAGTAGGATAGGCACTTAAGGCTGTGTAAGCATTAAAGAATACTACTAAACCATTACTTGTGGCTGCATTTCCATCCATTTCTTTCCATAAATTGACAGCTTCATTAAAATTCTTATGAAAAGGTTCTTCGGTATATTCTTTGCTTTGATAAACTTGTTTACCATTACTATCTAAGGTAAAACGATTATCTAATGTAATAGTATGAATAGCATTAAAATATTTAGCATCATTAATGATTGTCGCGGCAGTTGTAAAATAATTTTCAATATTGGTAGCATATTCATTTATTTTATTCATTAATATTTCTTTATCTGCAGGATTTGTTGGATCTTTAACATATGTTCTTTGTGATCCGATTAAAAATTGAGTTGGTGAAGATATTATATAAGCACTATTACTTGGCATTGTAAGTAATACTAAAGTATGATTATACCAAGCTGAGGTACTATGTCTTAAATGAGACCACATCGTATAGGTTATTTCATCATTTCCTTTAGCACCAACTTCAATTAATATTCCTTTAAATGTATTTTTAAACCAAACATCTGGAGTTTCATCACTTAATTTTGTAACAAAGTATTCAATTAAATAAGGAATATTATTAATATTTGTATATTTTGCTAAAGTTTTATTATATGTATCATTAGTGGCATTAGTATTAAAATTATTTTCATTATTTAAATAAATATTAGTAATATCATCAGGATTTAAAATCTTATTAAAACCATTACTATTAAAGAAGATTAAATCATTAAACATAACATTATTAATACTAAAGCTATAAAAACGTCTAAAATAATTATATACATATAATACTTTTTTTAATTTATTATCTTTTTTTAAATCGTTAATAATATAATTACCAACATTGTCATCATTTAAAGTAATATTATTTCCACTATTAGATAAATATTTTAAAACAAATTCTTTAAGTTCATTTTTAGTTACTTCATTATAGTAATCACGATATAATCTACTATCTTTGGTTGTAGTTAGAGGATCTAAATCTTTAGTATAATCTAGGGAAGTTAAATATGTAGTTAATTGATTAACAACATTTGATGATTCATCAATTACATAATGATTATAGGTATAATCAATTTTTAATTCATTAATCCGATAACTAGCAATCATATCATATAAATTATCATAACGAACGTTATATTCTAAGACATCATCATTACTTAATATTAATTTAATTTTAGAAATTTTACGATAATCACTTTTAGTTAAATAAGTAACAATATTACCATTATTATCTAAAGGAATAAGATGTTTTATTTCTTCTTTGTTTAAAATATGATTAGGATCAATAATACTTCCATTTTTTACAATTTTACTATAATCATAAAAAGGAGTTAATAAGGATAAATTATGATATAACATATCTTTATTTTGATCATATAATTCGTTATTTAATACTTCGTTATTTAACGAAAATTCAATTTTTAAAGTTGGTAAATTATCAAAAGAAATATTGTTAAAATCCCATATATCTTCGCTAAAGTGAGCATTATTGGTAAAGAAGTCTTTATTGATATTTTCTTTATTTATGGTATTAAAGCCTTCATTTTCATTTAATGTATATCCCATATTTGGTAATTGATAGTTGTTATTAGCTTTAGTATTGTTGGTAATTTGAGCTATACCATAACCATATTCAGTAGTTATTAAACTAATATTATTATTGAATGTTCCACCACTACTTCCTGCTATACCACCAAGTGTTAGGTAACCAGCATAACCAAAGCTATTTACGATGCTTCCTTTACTATAGCAATTGTTAATACTTGATTTGTCGTCAGCATTACCAACTATTCCACCAAGATTTTGCCAACCACCACTAATAGAACCATTAAAATAGCAATTGTTAATAACTGTATTTCTTATGATACCAGCTAAACCACCTAACTGACTATTATAAATACCACTACTCATTTTAAAACCACTGACTTTAGATGTATTTATTTCACAGTTAGTTGCTTCACCAATTATTGAACCTACAGTGTTGTCACTATTAGTCTTTTCAAAACCTTCAATTAATATATTACTAAATTTTGTATTAGTAGCTTTATCGGCAAATGAACCATGGGCATTACTAGCATTTAAAATAACATTAACTAATTTAATATTTTTAATCTCACCATTGTTAATACTTTTAAATAATGGCTTTCTTAAATTTTTAATACTATGATTATTACCATTAATAGTTCCAGTAAAATCAATATCAGTTAAAGTATTAGTTTCGCTATCAAATGTACTAGCATCATAATCATGATCTAAATCAAAGGTCTTATCAGGATTTTCTTTTAATCTTTTAATTAAATCTTCAAAAGTTTCTGGACTAGCAGTATTTTCAGCATAATTATTGGTTATTTTACCAAAATCAATTTTTAATTGTTCATTATTATTATCTAATATTAGGAATAAATGATCATTTTCTTTTAAAATATTCTTAATTTTACTATAAATAGTAGGCATATTACTCATTTTAATTTGAACAAAATAATTATTTAAATTATTTTCTAAATCACTAATATTTACTTTTTCAATAATTTGATTTTCTTTATATAAAGTTATATCAGTAATTTCTTTTAATTCAATACTATTTTTATCTAAAGATATTACTTCATCTAAAACTAAGACATTAGAATAATAATTATCATTAGTAGTTAAAGTATTTTCATCTAGATCATAATCAACGTATGCTTTAACATAATATCTAGTGACATCGTTATTTTTATTAAAAGTTATTTTATCTAGATATTCATAATTTCCAACTAGCTCATCATTTTCATCAACAATATTAACTCTTAATTTATTTTTTAAAGAATTATCTGGATCATTTAAGTAAATTTCTAAATCAATATTTTCATCATTTATTTGATAGATAAAATTACTAATTTCTACTTTATCTTTTAAAATTTCTAAATTAACTTCAATAGGTTGTTTTAAAGTGATTTTTTTGCCATTTGTTAATAGTAAATCATAAATAACAAAATGTTTAACACCAGCATTATTGAATCCTTTAATTTTAACGGAATAATTATTTTCATTTTTTGTAATATCATAATAAGTGTCTAAAACATTTAATTTAGCAACATCAAAGGCAAAATCTTCAAGACCATTAACTAGAAAATTTAAAGTAATATCTTCATTTTTTTGATAGTATATTTGGTTAGGATTAACATTTGATAGGCTAATATCTTCATAATTAGTCGGATTATATAAACCATATTCAAAGCTAAATAATTGATCATCTCGGTAGTAATTATTTTCATTATCTAAACTATTAGTGTCTAAATCATAATTACCATATACTTCAATATTAATTTTTTCATCTAAGGGAATATTGCTAAAGGTAACGGTATTTGAACCATTATGAATATCAATTTTTTCAGAGCCTTTTTCAGAGCCTAAGGTAATATATCCACTGTCAAAACCACCTTGATCAGATACAACATCAAAACTAAATGTTGCTTCTTTTTGATCATAAGACTCATTTTCTAATCTAAAGTTTTTAATAACAGGTTTATCTTTTAAAACTTCAATATTTAAAATCATTGGATCCATTAAATAAATAGATGAATCAAAGAAATTAATTTTGTTGGCTTTAATTTTAAGAGGTCCAGATTCATTTGGAACTTTAAAACTAACTGTGTATTTAGCAAGTTCATTTGCTTCACTATTTCTAGTTGCAACATAATTTAAACCATTAATTGTCATACCAGTAATTAAATTGGTAATATTTTTTGGATAACCAGAAGGTTTAAAATTTGTTGGAACATGTAATTCATAATAAACATAAATCTCTTCATTTTTTTGAGCATATACTTTATTAGATGTTACATTTGTAAAATAAACACTAGGTTCAATAAAAATATTATTCTGACCAATTGCTTGTTGTTGATAACTAAATGATTCAAAACCTAAATCATAATCAGCGATAAACATAACGGTTAACTTATATGAATCACTAACTTGATAATTAAACTCAACTTCAGTTAAATCTTTAATTTCAATTCTTTCAATTTCTTCTTCATTATTATCTAGTAAAACAGCAAATAATTTAGAAATGGTATGATCAGGGTCATTTAAATTAAATGATGCTTTAATCTTGTTGGTTTCTTTTTGATATGTTAATTCTATATCTTTTACTTTTGGTGTGCTTTTTAAAACATTATAAAATAATTCATTAATTTCAAAATCTTCATGATTTTTAAATGACTTACCATTGGTTAAAATAAATTCTTCAATATTTATAGGATATGAATTATATTCATTTTTAGAAGGCAGAATAACTTTATATTCATTTTCTTTATCAGTAATAATAACTTTATATGATTGATTATCAATAATTACATAGTCAGGTTTATAATTAGATGTATTTGTACTATTAAAGAAAATAGTTGGATTTTCATTTTTAGTAACAATATCTGTTATGGATATACTATTTATTTTAAAATCATATACACCTTCAATACAAATTTCTTTTTCTAACAATATTGTATCGCTATAAAGATTTTCGTTACCAGTAATATTATTTAAAGTATTTGTATCTAAATCATAATCAGCATTAACATTTAAGAAATATTTTTCATCACGATTGAAATTATAATTAAAATTATTTTTACCAACGTTTACGTTATCAGTAAAGATGACATCGCCATCTGTATTAGTAATAGTAAGAGATCCACTATTCCAAGTATTTTCTTCATCAATAACTTCAAAACTTATTTCTTTAGTTTCTTCATCTACTCTAAAGAATTTAACAGATGGCTCAGATTTTAAAATCTCAACTTGTAATTTTAAATTAGTGTTAACTTCTTTTTTATTAGATAATATTACTTTACTAATATTATAATCTTTAACACCACTTTCTATGGAAGATGGTAAAATGACACTATAATAAGTAGTATTGTTGATAACATCATAATAATTATCATTTATAAAAGCTTTTTTAATTGTTTCAGAAGGGTTTATAGTTGCATTAAAGTTTAAAGTAATTTCTTCATCTTGTTTATAATAAACATCTTTGGTTTTTATTTCACTTAATTTAACAGTATAATTTTGATTTGTAACATCTTCAACAACATCGCCAGCATCATTAATATCAACATCTCCATCATGATTTACATCACCAGGATTTGGCTTAGATGGTTTACTTGGTTTGTCATCAGGCTTTGTTGGATTATCGCTTGGATTGTCTTCAGGTGTTGTTGGATTATCGCTTGGTTTGTCATCAGGCTTTGTTGGATTATCACTTGGTTTGTCATCCGGTGTTGTTGGATTATCACTTGGTTTGTCATCAGGTGTTGTTGGATTATCACTTGGATTGTTTTCAGGTGTTGTTGGATTATCACTTGGATTGTTTTCAGGTGTTGTTGGATTATCACTTGGATTGTCTTCAGGTGTTGTTGGATTATTATTTGGTTTACTATCAGGAATTAATGTTTGATTATTAGAAGGATTATTTGGTAAATTATTATTAACATAATTATCTTGATTATTTGATGAATTATTATTATCTAAATAACTATTAGAATCATTAATCTGATTATTATCTTCTTTTTCAGAATTAATTGTGCCTTCCATATCAATAAGATACTTAATTATTTCTTTGGCATCTTCATAGTCTTTTATACCATCTTTGTTTACATCAGTCGGTTGGTTATTAATTATAAATAAGCACCCTAATATTCCTACTGATATTATAAAAATAGCTAGTAAAAACATTATAATTTTCTTTTTATTTTTCACTTTAATTAAATTAGATAATATACAAATAATTAAAAATAAAATTATTACAATTTCAATACCAATAATAATTGGTCCATTATTATCTGTTTTTTGTTCTACTTCTTCACTTACTATTTCTTCTTCACTTTTATTATTAGGAATATTTTCGCCTTCTTGGGCATCACGACTTACAAAAACACTAACAGCACTATCAGCAAAAACATATTTACTTTTTCCATCTGACGCTGAAATATTACTTAATGAAATTTTGCTATCCCCAACATTACAATTTTCTTTAACTTTTAAACGTACATTTAATAAATTATCTAGCACTTCACCAGATTTATTTATTAAGCCAAATTTATTATTAGCAGGATTATATATAATATCCGACCAATTTTCCATGCTAGTAAAATCACTATCATTTATTTTTTCAAATACATTTTCATCATAACTTAAGGTTGCTGTTAAAGCATATAATTTAGTATCACTTACTAACTTAGCACTGACAAGGATTTCTTCATTTGCTTCAACATTATTTTTATCAATGTCTAAAATAATTTCACTTTTAGCAAAGACATTAATAGGCATCAAAGCTAATGCAGTAATAATAAAAATTTTTAACTTATTCATAAACTCACGACCTTTTTAACTTATAGTTGGTTATTATAGCAAAATAAGTTTTAAAAGTCTAGTAAAAAATGTTACTATGGGTGTAAAAAAAAATTCGGGGTAAAATAGTAGTTATTGGCTTAAATAGTCAGCTACTATTTTTTCTATTTCACCCC
>CANRHC010000013.1 GCA_947630305.1 uncultured Bacilli bacterium | reverse complement strand
ACTAATATTGATTTACCTAATGAAAAGATTGGAATGATTGGTAAAACAGTAAGTGGAGATTTATTACTTAATTTAGCAATTGGGCAATATGATACATATACACCTGTTGAATTATTTCAGTATATTAATACAATTGCAAATAGAGGGAAAAGATTAAAATTAAATATTGCTAAAAAAGATCTAGAAATATTAAATGAAGTAGCATTAGATCAAGGTTATTATGATCGAATATTAGAAGGATTTTATGAAGTTTTTCATGGAGGAACTGCATCAAGTTACGCTAAGGAAGAATTACAAGTGTCAGGTAAAACAGGAACTAGTGAAACTTTTTATGACAGTAATAAAGATGGAGTAGTTGATGTAGAAACAATAAATTCAACTTTAGCCCTTTTTTATCCAAGAGAAAATCCAAAATATAGTATGGTTATCATAGCACCTAATATTACTAATAGTGATACTTATACATATCCTTTTACAAAAAATATATCACTTAAAATGACAAATTATTTAGAAGGAGAATAATTTTATTTAATTTGAAAGAAATGTATGATATATTAAATATGACATCATATGACATATAGTATTAAAATAAATAAAAAAGATAATACTATAATAAATTGATAAAATAAAGGGCAAAAAGTTGTATCAAATAATTAAAAAAATGTAAAAAAATTTACAAATTACAAATTTCTGGTTGACGTAGGGGGGGGGGTATATGTTAAGATGAAGATAATAGAAAGAGGAGTAGAATGGAAAAAAAGAATAGTAAAACTTATATATTAATAGCAACAGGAATAATAAGCGTAATAGTAATAACAATAAGTATAACATATGCCTATTGGAAAGTAACAAAAGAACAAACAGGAGTAAATGTAGTTAATTCTGCTTGTTTAGATGTAAATATTGAAAAAGAACAAGATGATATATTACTAAATAAAGCATATCCAATAAGTGATGAAGAAGGATTAAAGTTAACGCCTTATAAATTTATTGTAACAAATAAGTGTGATAGTTCTGCTTATTATAATATAGGATTAGAAATGTTAGATGAAACTGATTTAAGTAGTGATTATGTAAAATATTCATTAAGTGAATTAGAAATTGATGCAAATGATTATGAATTTGAAGCTGTAGGATCTGGTGCAAGTAATTTTACTGGTATTGAAGATGCTGTATTTGCTAATAAAACATTGGATATATGTCAAGCAATGGCGGATATGATGGTTTCATATGATAATATTCAAATACTAGAAGAATGTCACGAAGAAGCTAATACAGATAATTTATATATTGAAGAAGATTTATATGAAGGTGATAAACAAGGTGTAGGTTTTAAAAGTCAAGATTCTTGTCAATCATATTTAGAAGAAGGACAGTCATATGGAGCAGAAATAATAACAGAATGTGAACAACCAGAAAAAATATATACATTTAAAATTGGATTTAAAGGTACATTTGATAAAAATGAAACTTGTCAAGAAGTTAAAGATTATTATTTATTTCATGGTTCTAGAGAGAAAGAAGTTAAAGATTATAATATAATAAAAGATTGTGAAAGTGTTAGTTCTAAACCCTATGTTTTAAATAATTCAGAATATAATATTGCAACAACATATGATACAGAAGAAGAATGTAATGCTTATAAAAATGATCTTGGTATAACAGATAATTGTGAATATCGAGATACAAATATAAAAGACTTATCATTATATTCAGAAACAAATATAAAAAACAAAATATTGGGAACAGAAAAAGAAGAAAAAAGTTTAAATCTTGAAGGAACAAAAGAAGGAAGATATTTGTTAAGTGATTCTTTAAATGCAAAAGAAAGTAAAGGATTTGGATTAAGATTATGGTTAAATGGTGATGTAAAAGTAGAAGATGATGCAATGAATAAAATTTTTAAAAGTAAAATAGTTGTAACATCTGAATATATAGAAGAAGAGAAAATACCACCAACAGTAGAGTTAGCTTTATCAGTATGTGACCAAGATATAACAGCAAATATAACGGGAAAGTCAAATGGAAAGAAAAGTATTGAAAAATATGAATATAAGATAGATAGTAATGAATGGCAAGATGGAAGTGAAGTAAATGAATTAGTAATTCAAGAGGAAGGAAAACATACAATCAAAGCAAGAGTAACAGATAATAAAGGAATAGTAAGTGAGGAAGTAGAAAAAGAAGTAAATATAGTTAAACCAGAAGCAGAAATAGCAGGAATGCAAGTGCCAGTAACAACTTGTAAAAATGGCTTATATAAAGTAGAACATAATAATTTAAGTGAATTAGGCAGTGAATGGAATAAAACAGAATATCGATATGCAGGATTAGATCCAGATAATTATGTCGAGTTTAATAATGAGAAATGGCGAATAATAGGGTTAGTAAATGTAAAGACAAAAAGTGGAATAGAACAAAGAGTAAAGATAATCAGAACAAATGAAATAGAAGGACAAAAAGATTTTGGAAGCTATGCTTGGGATAGAAGCTATAATTGGACAAATAATTGGACGACTTCAAAATTAAAAAATATGTTAAATGGAATATATTATAATAGTGAGAGCGGAGAATGTTATACAGCACCTGATGATAGTAATTCAACTCAAAAGCAATGTGATTTTAGTACAGGAGAAAGTATACCAAAAGGTTTGAATGATATTGCAAGACAAATGATAGATAGTGAAGTAATATGGAACATCGGTGGATGGAAAGGTTCAGATGTAACAGCAGATATAATGTATGAAAAAGAAAGAGGAACAACTACATATAATACATATCCATCGGAATGGACAAATGAAAATGACGAGACATATCATAAAGGAATAGGCTTAATGTATCCAAGCGATTATGGTTATGCTGTAGGAGGAGATGTAAGAAATATATGTTTAGAAGGTTTATTATCACATTATGTAAATCTTAATTGTCATAGATTCAATTGGCTAAGGTCAGTAAGACAAGATACGTGGACTATAACGCCGAGTTCTGAGATGTCAGATTTTGCGTACCGTATCTCTTATTACGGGTATTTAATAGGCTATATGACTTCTTATGCGTATGGTGTTGCCCCTGTCGCTTATCTATTACCATCTGTGACAATCTATGACGGGGATGGAAGTTTTGATAATCCTTTCAAATTACTTGAAGAACCATATCCAGATGAATAAGAACTTTTATAAAATAAAACTTTATTCTAGTTGAATAGAGTTTTTTATATTATAATATTTTAAAAGGAGATGAACTTTATGATTAAGAAACGTAAAAGAGGAGATTTAATTATTATCTCTGGTATTAGTTGTGCAGGTAAAGGTTCTGTTATTAGTAAATTACTTGAAAAGAATGATAATATTTATTTATCAATATCTTATACTTCTAGACCTATAAGGTCTAACGATATTCCTGATAAAACTTATCATTTTGTTACTAAAGAAGAATTTGAAAGAAAAATTAAAGATAATGAATTATTAGAATATACTATTTATTCTGGTAATTATTATGGTACTCCTAAATTAGAAGTTAATGATTTACTAAATGAAGGTAAAGATGTTATTTTAGAGATTGAAGTTGAAGGGGCTAGTCATATAAAAGAAATGTTTTCTGAAACTATTTTAATTTTTATTTTACCTCCTAGTATGGAAGAAGTTAAAAGAAGAATAAAAAATCGTGGTTCCGAAACTAATGAACAAATAATTAAAAGATTTCAAACAGCTTATCAAGAAATTAATGAAGTAAATAAATATAATTATGTTGTTGTTAATGATGATTTAGATGAAGCTGTTAAAAAAGTTGAATCAATTTTAATTAGTGAAAAGTGTCGGGTTGATCGTATAGAAGAAATTTATGTTGAAAATCAAGAAGAAATTATTCATGAATTTTTAATGGATAAAGAATTTAATAATAATATTAATGATTTTAAGTAATTTCTTAAAATAAATTTTCTTTACAAAAATTATAAAAAAGTTTATGATTAAGGTGAGGTGGAGTTATGTTAGAGTGTTTAAAAAAGAATATGTTTTGTAGCGGTTTATTAATTTTAAATGGTATTTTTTTACTTATATGTCCTTTACTTAAGTGGACTTTCTTTTTAGAGTTATTTGTTGGGACAATGATTTTTTATGCTATTGTTAATGCTGTTTTATTTTTATTAACGATGAAAAGTAAAGATTACACTAGTGCTTTTACTTGTCTAGCTAGTTTAGTTATTGGAATTGTCGGTTTTGTATTTAAAGTTACTGAAACACCAAAATATTTAGCTTTATCTATTTTAGTTTGGTTATTATTTTTATCTTTAATTAAATTAAAAAGAGCTGATATGTATCATGATAAGAAAAGTAAATTATGGCAATTTGAAACAGTTTTATTATTTTTATTTGTTATAACTGGTATTTTAACAAGTATTAATTTCTTATTTGGAGTTGAAGCAAATATTATTGTGTTTGGTTATTTCATTTTAATTACGGGTATTTTTGAATTTTTAGATCCTTTTTTGGCTTATTTAACTAAAGGAAAAATAAAATGAGATTAGTTAATGATTTTGTAGATTATGAATTAATTGATTTAGCGCATGGTGATAAATTAGAAAGATGGGGCAATATTTTATTATCAAGACCAGATCCTCAAGTAATTTGGAATGAAGAACATAGTAATTTATGGAAAAAAGTTGACGCTAAATATATTAGAAGTAATACTGGTGGGGGATATTGGAAAATTATAAATCCTAAAATGCCTAGTGAATTTACAATAAAATATCGAGACTTATTTTTTAAATTAAAATTAATGGGTTTTAAACATACTGGTTTATTTCCTGAACAAGCTGTAAATTGGAATTTAATTAGAGATTTAATTGATAACAGTAATAGAGATGTTAAAGTTTTAAATTTGTTTGCGTATACAGGGGGTGCTAGCATTTCAGCTTTAAAGTCTGGCGCTAGGGTTGTTCATGTTGATTCATCTAAAGGAATGGTTGAATGGGCTAAAGAAAATGTTAAATTAAATCATTTAGAAGATCGACCAATCCGTTTTATCGTTGATGATTGTTTAAAATTTGTTAAAAGAGAAATAAAAAGGGGTAATAAATACGATATTATATTAATGGATCCACCTAGTTTTGGCAGGGGAAGTAAACATGAAGTATGGCAAGTTGAAAAAGATTTATTTAATTTAATTAATTTATGTAGTGAATTATTAAGTGATAAACCTATTTTGTTTTTAGTTAATTCTTATAGTACAGGTTTATCTAAAACTATCATTGAAGATATTTTAAAATTAACAGTTTTAAAAAAATATGATGGTAATATTGCCTCTGAAGAAATAGGTATATCTGTTTCTAAAAACGATTTAATCTTACCTTGTGGAATGACAACTTATTGGATAAATCATTAATAATTTAAGAATGTAGGTTGTAGTTATGAACAATAAAGATTTGAAACCAAAATTTGATTTAGAAAGTTTTCAAATACATGAATATAGTCGTTTGAAAAGAGGTTATTTTCCGAAAGTAGATGTTCCACCTTTTTTTTAGATATTAATTATTCGGTTAAAATTAATAAAAAACAAATAAATCAAGAAATATATGAAAAATTAGTTGAATTTTCAAAAATAATGGAAAGTAATTTTCCTAAAGAAACATTAAACTTTTTTTATAATAATTTTAACAGTTTAAAAATTGTTTATATGAAAAATGATCCTATTTTATTAGAAAATAGAATTACTGGTTCTTATAATGTTTTAAAAAATAAAATATCTATCCTTGAAGGATCAGATGAATGTACTTTAATTCATGAACTTTTTCATATGGCAAGTAGTTGTTATGATGGTAAAATTGATACTATCTTTTCGGGCTTTGAACAAAAAAATTCAACTATTTCTATGGGTAAAGGTATAAATGAAGGATATACTGAATTACTAACGAGAAGGTATACTAAAAAAATTTCACGTTCGTATTTATATCAGATTTATATAGCAAGTATAATTGAACAAATTATTGGTATAGATAAAATGCAAGAATTATATTTATCTGGTCATTTATATTCATTGATTAAAGAACTATCTAAATATATCGTATATGATGAAGTAATTAATTTTATTCAATCTATAGATATATATACTAATAATGAATCTAAAAAAGATAAAATAGTGATTGAAAGTTTAGAAGTAATTGAAAAGTTTTTACTCCAAGTTCAATTGAAAAAATTAAAAGAAGATTTAGCCACTTTAAATCCAGATGAAAATGTAGAAATTTATATATATAAAAGATTAGCAAATATTTTAAGTAATAATTATGTTTCTAAAAGAATGTTAAGTTTTGTTGAAATTCAAAATTATATTAAAGAAATACTAGGAATTAATATAACAATTAATATTATAACAGTTGGAGCATTAAAAGCATACTATGAAAAACAAACTAAAAGAAAAATATCCAGTGAAGAGACAACTATATTTAATTGTTTAACCTATTATAATATTTATGAACAACAAATTTATGAAATTTTAAGAGGAAATTTTAAAAGTATTAATGATGAACTATCTTTAAAAATGAAAAAAAATCAAATTGAAGATTTTTATTATGCAATAAATGAAATTGCTAAAATAAAATTTTATGAAACTAATGAGTATAGTCAAGTAGTTGAAAAATTTATAGTAGAATTAAAAATTAAAGAATTAAAAATTTTATATAATTTTTTTGGACCAGAACATACAATATTAAAAATAAAAGAAATATATTCATCTATTAAGTTTCTTTCTAATGAAGAATTTAAACAAAAAGTAAAAAAAGTTTTAAATATGACAGTTATTTTTGATAATAATAATAATTTAGAAATTACTGATTTAAATAAATCATTGGCAAGGTAAAAAAACTGTTGGGAATTTTATTATCTAATCCCAACAGTCTTATTTATTTGTTACAATTAATTTAATTGCTGTCTTACTTTCACCATTTATTGTAATATCACTAAATGCTGGTATAACAATTAGATTGTCACCTGATGGAGCAACAAAACCTCTTGCTATAGCAATTGCTTTTATTGCTTGATTTAAACTTCCAGCACCAATTGTTTGAATCTCAACACTTTTAGCCTCACGATAAATATTTGCAATCGCACCTGCAACTTTACTTGGATTTGATTTTGATGATACTTTTAATATTTCCATATTTAACCTCATTTCTAATTAAATGTATGAAAAAAAAATAAAAAAAGAACTATTAAGATAAACTTAATAGTATAACTGATGCAACAATACCAATAACAAAGACGACAAAGATAATAATTGAAGCATTTGTAAAACCAGCACTGAAACTCATTGGCTCTTTTACTTGTCTATTTAATTTTAAATTATTATTTAAAGTTTGTTTTCTTTGTTCTAATCTATCTAACATTTGTTCACTTCTTTTTAAAGCATCTAAAATATTTTGATTTTTTTCATCACTAAGAGTTGCTTTTGCTATTAAATTATCATAACTATTTTTTAACATATCTACTGATTGACTAGTAATATCTTCATCATAAATTTTAGAATAATAAACGATTTTTTCATAATCATATACTTCATTAAGTTCTTCATCATTTAATGGTGTATTTCTTAAAATATAATTTTCATAATCATTGATTTTGATCATTTTTAATTGCCTCCCCAAACTCTTCTAAAGTAACATTTTGTTTTTCAGATTTTAATTTTTCATAAAGATCTTGCATCTTTTTAATATCATCTGTATCAAATCGATATTTTTTATCATCATTTGTATGAATTAAAATAAATTGCTTTTGATTTTTTTCCAAAACTTCTAAATATGTTATATATGAAGGATTATTTTCTTCTTTTAAAACAGCTTCTTTTGCTTTACAATAAACTTCAATAATTCTAAATAAATTTTCAGCAGTATATTCTTTACCTAATTTATTTCTAAAAGTCTCATTATATAACATTTCTGGAAAATAAAAATTAGATACATCAACTTTTTCTTCTTTGTCATTTAATTTTAAAATTAAAAAATTGCCTTCAATTTGCAGAGCATTGAATGATGGATTAATATTTGTCCATTCCCTTAAATACATAATATTTTCTTTTAAAATATTTTCATTCATTTTACACACCCTTATTCTAAAATAAAGTATATCATTTAAATTTTGGAAAGTAAATAAGTTTCTAAAATTTAAGATAGTTATTTCTTACTGTTTGTGATAAAATTTTAATAATAGTAGTAGGTGGTTGTAAAGTGCAAAAAATGAAGCTAAAAAAAAGAAATTTTATATTATTAATAATAGGCTTGATTATTTTTATTTGTATTCTTATAGAAGTAAGTTATACTTTTTGGATTTTTAAAGGTGGTCCTCTTGTTCCTAGTAGTGATGAAGTTAAAAAATGTTATAAAAATCATAATTATTTATTAAGTGATTGTCTTTATTCGATTAATAATTCTAGTGATAGTTTAGTAAAAGGTGAAGACAATAATTTAAGATTTATAGGTAGTAGTCCAAATAATTATCTTGATTTAGGTGAAAAATATTCAAGTATTATTTATCGAGGTTATTCTTTAACTAATGAAAATGATTATAAAGATTTTATTAGTATGAGTGATTGTTTAGATGAAAATCGTAAATGCATTTTAAAGTATCATGAAAATGATCCTATTTTATGGCGAATTATTGGAGTTTATAAGATTAATGATTTGTCTTATGTTAAAATAATTAGAGATGATTCTATTGGAAAATATGCTTGGGATAGTTCTATTAGTGATGTTAATGGTGGATATGGGGTAAATGAGTGGAGTAGTTCTAAATTAAATAATTTATTGAATGGTATTTTTTATAATAGAGATTCTGGAGAATGCATTATAGGGAAAGAAAATAAATCAAGTGAATGTAGTTTTGTAAATAATGGGATAGATAATAGTATTAAAAAATATCTTTATGAAGCATCTTGGAATTTAGGAAGTATAGTAGATACTGATATTAAAAGTTTAAGTAATATTGATTGGTATAATAAAGAATTAGGGGTTAATGAAAAATTATGTAATGGAGCATATTGTAATGATGAAATTACAAGAAATAATAATTATAATAGTTATATTGGTCTATTAAATCCCAGTGATTATTTATTTAGTACAAGTTGTAATGAAAATAGTATGTGTGCTAAAAATAATTGGTTAGTTGATGGAAAAAATGCTTTTTGGACTATTATGCCTTCTTCATCACTATCAAGTAATTCTTATGCTATTATGTATAATCCTTTAAATGGTTTTGAAGCAACTTTTACTAGTAGTGTAGCTGATATATATCCTGTTGCTTATTTAAAAAGAGAGGTTAAGATTATGGGGGGATTTGGGACAAAAGAAAGACCATATAATATATATTAAGCTTGTTCTAAATTTAAAAATTTTATATAATACAGTTTAATGAAAGGTTAAGAGGCTTATGGATATATCTTTTTTACCAGCAGACAAATATATGGTTATTAATAAAACTATTTTAAGTGAAATAGATCGAAAAAATTTAGTTAATTTATATGAGCCTATTATAGGTTCTTTAGCTGTTAGTTTATATCTTACTTTGTGGAGAGATTTAGAACGTTTTAATATAGTAAGTATTGAATATACTCATCATCATTTAATGACTATTTTAAAAAGTAATTTAGATGATATAAAAAAATCGAGAATTGCTTTAGAAGGTATAGGATTACTCCGAACTTATTATGAAAAAGGAGAACCAAATAATTATGTTTATGAATTATATAGTCCTTTAAATGCTAAAGAATTTTTTGCTAATCCTATTTTTAGTGTTGTTTTATATAATAATATTGGCTCTTATGAATATGAATTATTAAAAAAAGAATATCAAATTATGAAATTTGATTTAAAAAATTTTACGGAAATAACATCTAGATTTGATGAAAGTTATACTTCTAGTTCAGAATTTTATACTTTTGAAGCAATAGGAAGAAATACTTTACCATTAAATATGCAAGATCAAGTTGATTTTGATTTACTTATGTCTTCTTTACCTAAAGGTTTAATTAATGAAAAAGCTTTTAATAAAAAAGTTAAAGAATTAATTAATCAATTAGCTTTGATATATGATATAGATACTTTAAAAATGGTTGAAATTTTAAGAATGACGTTAAATGAAAAAGGTTTTATTGATAAAGAAGCTTTAAGAATACAAACCAGAAAATATTATCAATATAATAATCAAGGTAGATTACCAACTTTAATTTATCGAACTCAACCAACATATTTAAAAAGTCCAAGTGGTGATTCTTCTAAAAGAGGTAAAATTATTGAAGTTTTTGAAAATACTAGTCCATATGATTTTTTAGTAAGTAAATATAAAGGGGCTAATCCAACAAATCGTGATTTAAGAATTTTAGAACAATTACTGATAGATGTTGGCCTAACACCTTCAGTTACGAATGTTTTAATAGATTATGTTTTAAAGAAAAATAATAATAAATTAAATCAAGCTTTTATTGAAACAATTGCTGGACAATGGAAAAGACTTGGAGTTAAAACCGCTAAAGAAGCTATGGAAGTTGCTGAAAAAGAACATAAAAAATATACTAAAAATATTAAAGAAAATGATAAAAATATGCCTGTTTGGTTTAATAAAAATATATCTAAAGAACAACTAAATGAAGAAGAAGAAGAAGATTTAAAAAATTTATTAGAAAAATATCATTAGGAGGTTTTTGATGAAATTAACAGTTACAGAAAATACTAAAGAATTAGAGAAAAATTTTAAAGAAGCTTGTCAAAATGAAATGTTTGTTAAATTAATTAAAAAAATAAAATTAACTAAAATGGAAGCTTTAAAAATTACTTCTAAAATAGAAGATTGTGTAAATGAATTAGAACATTGTAAAGATTGTAAAGGATTATCTATGTGTAAAAATGCTTTTAATGGTCATGTTAAAATGCCAAAGAAAGAAAATAATCAAGTTTATTTTACTTATATACCTTGTAAATATTTAAAAAAACGTAAAGAAGAAGAAAATATTAAAAAAGAAAAATTAAAAGAACAAGAATTAGCAAGAATGAAAGATATTGATTTTTCAGATAAAAAAAGAGCTAAAGTAATTAAATGGTTAGATGAATTTTTTGAAAATTTTAATTTTGGTGATTCTTTTAAAGGTTTATATTTATATGGAAATTTTGGTTGTGGAAAAACTTTTTTAATCAGTGCTTTATTAAATGAATTAACGTATCAAAAACAAGTTAGATGTGAAATTGTTTATTTTCCAGAACTTCTTAGAACTTTAAAAAATGATTGGGATTTATATGAAGAAAAAATTAATTTATATGAAAATGTTGATATTTTATGTATAGATGATATTGGAGCTGAAAAAGTAAGTGATTGGGGTAGGGATGAAGTTTTAGGAACGATTTTACAAACAAGAATGAATCAAAATAAAACAACTTTTTTTACTTCTAATTTATCTATAGAAGAGTTAGAAAGTCATTTTAAAGCTAGTTCTTCTATTGATGATCAATTAAAAGCTAGAAGAATTATGGAAAGAATTAAACAATTATCAGTTCCAATGGAATTAATTAGCGAAAATAAAAGGAAGTGATATTATGGAAAAATTATTTTTAATTAAATATGGAGAATTAAATACAAAAAAGGCTAATATTGGTTTATTTTTAAAAACATTACAAAAAAATATTTTAGATGCTTTAAAAGATATTGATGTAAAAGTAGTATTTGATAAAGGTAGAATGTATGTTAAAACAGCAGAAGATAATTTTTTAATTGTAAAAGAAAAATTACAAAAAATATTTGGAATTTATGAAATTGCGATTGGCTATGAATTAGAAACAAATGATTTTACATTATTAGAAGAATCTTTAATAGAATTATTAAAGGATAAAGAATTTAAAACTTTTAAGATAGAGACTAAAAGAAGTGATAAAAGTTATTTTTTGACTAGTCCTTTAATAAATCAAAAATTAGGGGGTACTGTTTTAAAAAATATTAAAGATGTTAGAGTTGATGTTATTAATCCAGATTTACATATTAATGTTGAAATAAGAAAAACTAATGCTTATATTTATTTTGAAACAATTAAAGGTTTAGGTGGGTATCCTACTTCTACTTTAGGTAAGGGTTTATTAATGTTATCTGGAGGTATTGACAGTCCAGTTGCTGGTTTCTTAGCTATGAAAAGAGGAGTAAAGATTGAATGTATTTATTTTGATAGTCCACCTCATACTAGTATTGAAGCTAAAAATAAAGTATTAACTTTAGCTAATATTATTGGAGAATATCAAGGTAATATTAAAGTTCATATTATTCCTTTTACTAAATTACAAGAGGCTATTTATAAGGAAGTTCCTAATGAATATATGATAACGATTATGAGAAGAATGATGTATCGAATAAGTGAGAAAATTGCTCATAAAAATCATTGTAAAATTATTGTTAATGGGGAAAGTATTGGACAAGTTGCTAGTCAAACTTTAGATAGTATGAGTGTTATTAATGAAGTTGTTAAAATGCCAGTTATAAGACCAGTTGCGTGTTTTGATAAATTAGAAATAATTGCTTTAGCTAAAAAAATTAAAACTTATGATACAAGTATTTTACCTTATCAAGATTGTTGTACTATTTTTGTACCAGAGCATCCTGTTATTTATCCTAGTTTAGATAAATGTCTTGAATATGAACAAAATTTTGATTATGAAAGTTTAATCAATGAAGCAATTAAAAATGAAGTTATAATTAAAAATAATGAAAAACAAAATGACTATAGCAATTATTTATAGTCATTTTAAATGCTAAAAATTCCATTTATTTTCCTAATAATGTGTTACTAATGATTTTGCTCAAAACTTTGACAAATAGCTTTTTCATTACTTAATGTAAAAATCCTAAAGAACATTTATCTTCTTTTTTATCGTAATATTTACATTTTTTAACATAACAACATATTATTCGTTTTTCATTATTAATTTGTATTAAAATATTAAAAACATACATACTAATAATGGTGAATTAAAATGCAAAAGAAAAAAGATAATAATAAAGAAAATTTATTTGATAATAATTTACAATTAAAAAATGAAGATTTTGTTAATAAAAGAATAACTACTGGTCCAGAATGCTTATAAATTTTATTTTTTCTTTATGGACATTAATCTAGCTATTTGATAAAATGTTTTTGGGAGTGATTAATTTGAAAGTATTAAGTGTAAATGCTGGTAGTTCATCATTAAAGTTTTCAGCTTATGAGATGCCAGAAGAAAAATTATTAATAAGTGGTTATTTTGAAAGAATAGGAATGGATAAGAGTTTTTATACCATAAAAGTAAATGGTGAAAAAATTAAAAAAGAGGTATCATTACCTGATCATGAAGTAGCTTTTAAGTTTTTGGTTGATGAATTAATGGATCAAAAAATAGTTAATGGTTTAGATGAAATAAAAGCTATTGGTCATCGGGTAGTTCAAGGAGGTAGTATTTCTTCTAGTGTTTTAGTAAGTGATGAAGTAATTAAAACAATTATGGATAATTCTGTACTTGCCCCTTTGCACAATCCTGCTAGTATAATTGGAATTAAATCAGCAATGAAAGTTATTCCAAATGCATCTCACATTGTTGTTTTTGATACATCTTTTCATACAACTATTCCAATGGAAAATTATTTATATCCAGTACCTAAATCTTGGTATTCAAATTATAAAGTTAGACGTTATGGATTTCATGGAACAAGTTATCGTTATATAACTAGTATTATGCAAGAAAAATTAAATAAAGAAAATGTTAATTTAATTATTTGTCATATTGGTAATGGGGCTAGTATCTGTGCTGTTAAAGATGGCAAAAGTATTAATACAACGATGGGCTTTACACCAGTATCAGGTTTAATGATGTCTACTCGTTGTGGAGAGATTGACCCATCAATTGTTACTTATATGATTGATAATGGTATGAGTGCTAAAGAAGTATCTGATGCTTTAAATAAAGAAAGTGGATTAATTGCTATAAGTGGTTATAGTGATTCAAGAGATATTGAAGCAGGAATAAAAGAAGGAAATGAAGATTGTATTTTAGCTCAGAAGATGTTAGTAAGAAGAATTGTTAATTATATAACTAATTATTATGTTGAATTACAAAGCTGTGATGCAATTGTCTTTACTGCTGGATTAGGGGAAAATGCAACAGCAATGAGAAAAGAAGTTTTAGAACAATTAGGTGTTTTAGGTATTAAAATTGATCAAGAAGAGAATAGTAAAATTGCTAGTTATTTAGATAAAAATGAAGGTGTTATTACAACAAGTGATAGCAAAGTAAGTGCTTATGTTATTCCAACTAATGAAGAAGTTATGATGGCAAGAGATGCTTATTCATTTGTAAAATAGAGGATTTACATGAAGAGTGATATTATCAAAAAAATCTTAAAGAAAATTAAACAATATGAGACGATTATTATTGCTCGTCATATTGGACCAGATCCTGATGCTATATGTAGTCAAATTGCTTTAAGGGATTTTATTAAAGAAAATTATCCAAAGAAAAAAGTATATGCTGTAGGAAGTGGTGTTTCAAAATTTAAAAATTATGGTCAATTAGATAAAGTAGATAATAAAACTTTAAAAAATGTTTTATTAATTACTTTAGATGTACCTAATTTTTATCGAGTTGATAGTATAGAAGGTTTAAAATTTAAAGAAGTTATTAAAATTGATCATCATCCATTTGAAGAAAAATTTGGTATTTTAGAGTGGATTGATGAAGAATCTTGTAGTACATGTCAGATGATTACTAAAATGATTTTGAAAAGTAATTTAAATCTTTCTAGGAATGTAGCAAGTAATTTATTTTGTGGAATAGTTTCTGATAGTGATCGTTTTTTACTACCATATACTTCTTTAGAAACTTTTGAAATAGTTACAAAGTTATTAAAATTAACAAAAATACCTTTTAATGAATTGTATTCTAAATTATATGAAAGACCAATTGAGGAAATTAGATTTCATGGCTATATTGCTTTAAATTTAAATATTACTGAAAATGGTTTTGCTTCAATTATTATTGATGATGAAACTTTAAAAAAATATAATGTTGATTCATCTACTCCTTCTAATATGATAAATGATTTTAATTTTATTAAAAATATTAATGTTTGGACTTTTGTTACTTATGATGAAAAAAATAATCTTTATAAAGTTAATATTAGAAGTAAAGGACCGATTATTAATGAGATAGCAAGTAAGTATAATGGTGGAGGACATAAGTTTGCTAGTGGAGTTAGAACATCTAATAAGGAAGATATTGATAATTTATTTAAAGATTTAGATTTAGAATGTCAAAGATATAACGAAAATAATAAATAATTTTCTTTTTTAAAAATGGTGATTTAAATGAAATATTATTGTAAAGTATGTAATTCTGTTTTTATTTTAAAGGATGCTCAATTTTGTCCTTTTTGTTTGAGTTCTAAAGATTTTATTGATGAAGTAGACAAAGAAATTTTGGAACATAAAAATTTACTTAATAATGCAGTTAATATTGATCTAGATAATCCGGGAATAGTAAGAGATGTTACTAAATGTATTGATTGTGGAATATGTAAGGAAACATGTGAGAATATGTGTGGTTTATCTTTTGGAAATGATACGTCTTTGTGTTTATCATGTGGTCAATGTATTATGACTTGTCCTACTAATGCCTTACAACCTCGTAATGCTTATTTAAAGGTTAAAAAATTATTAGAAAGTAAAGTAGGTATTTGTTTTACATCACCTGCTACAAGAGTAAGTATTGGTGAATCATTTGGATATGAAGTGGGAAGTTTTATGCAAAGTAAATTAGTATCATTATTAAGAAAATTAGGCTTTAAATATGTTTTTGATACAACTTTTGGAGCTGATTTAACTGTTATGGAAGAAGCAACTGAACTTGTTAATCATTTAAAAAATGGAAGTAATAAACCAATGTTTAGTTCTTGTTGTCCGGCTTGGGTTAAATATGCTCATAATGAATATAGCTTTTTAAATTCTTTTATTTCTACATGTAAAAGTCCTATTGCTATGCAAAGTGCAATTATTGAAAAATATTTTTTACCTAAAATGAATTTAGTTAAAGAAAATGTTATATGTGTAGCTATTACACCTTGTACGGCTAAAAAAATGGAAATTAAACTTGATGGTATATATGGTTGTGATGAAGTAATTACTGTTTCAGAATTAATTTCATGGACCAAATTAGCAAATATTGATTTTAAATCTTTACCTGATAGCGATTATGATAATTTATTTGGTGAAGGTAGTGGATCTGGGGTTATTTTTGGAGCTAGTGGTGGAGTTTGTCAAGCCACTTTAAGAACATCTTATTATTTAATGACTAATAAACAATTAGATAAAATTGATTTTTATGATGTTAAAGGTTTAAAAAATGTTAAAGAAGCAAGTATTATTATGGGTGATATACAAGTAAATGCTTTAGTTGTTCATAAAATTAAAGAATTAAAAAAAGTATTAGATTTATTAAAAGAAAAAACGTATCATTTTATTGAAGTAATGAATTGTGAAGGAGGATGTGTTGGTGGTGGTGGTGAACCTAAAACTGATAGTCTAGAAATTAAAGAAAAAAGGGCTTTAGCTTTATATAAACATGATAAAGAAGCCAAAATTCGTTTTAGTTATCAAAATCCTGATATTATTAAAATTTATCAAGATTATTTACAGTATCCTGGTAGTGATATTGCCAAAGAAATATTACATTTATGTCAAGATAATGTAAAAAATTAAATTATTTAAAAAATAAAGGTGTTTGTATCTTTACTTTTTTTTTTGTTTTTTGTATCATAATGGTGAACAGTGGTAGACTGTGGGAGAAAGTGGGGGATACTAATGTTTATGGGTGAGTTTCATCATACAATTGATGAAAAAGGCCGACTTGTAATCCCAACTAAATTTCGCATGAAGTTAGGTAATGAATTTATAGTGGCACGAGGTATAGAAAAATGTTTATACATTTATTCTAAAGATGATTGGAACAGAGTTGTTTCTAAACTAAATACCTTACCATTTACTAAAAAGGATGCTCGTGATTTTATTCGTAGCTTTTTTTCCGGAGCCACCGACTGTGTTTTTGATCGTCAAGGAAGGGCGATGATTAGTTCTATTCTATGCAAATATGCTAATTTAACAAAAGATTGTGTAATTATTGGTGCCAATGATCGAATTGAAATTTGGAATCAAGATGCATGGAATGAATTTTTAGCAAGTAGTGAAGAAAAGTTAAGCGACTTAGCTGAAAACTTATTTATGGAGTAAATTATGAAACATTATACGGTATTAAAGCATGAGTCAATTTTAGGACTTGCTATTAAAGATGATGGAGTATATGTTGATGCCACATTAGGTTATGCTGGTGATTCAAAAGAAATACTTAAAAGAATAAAAAGGGGTATGCTTTTCGCCTTTGACAAAGATTTAAGTGCCATCAACTATTCCAATGAAGTTTTAAAAAAAATTGGCAGTAATTTTCAATTAATTCATTCTGATTATGTTAACATGAAAGAAAAATTAAATGAATTAAATGTTACTAAGGTAGATGGAATATTATTTGATTTAGGTGTTTCATCACCTCAATTAGATGAAAATCGTGGTTTTAGTTTTATGAAAGACGAAATACTAGACATGAGAATGGATTTAAGAGATAAAATCACTGCTAAAGATATTGTTAATTCATATTCCTATGAAGAACTAAAAAATATCTTTTATGATTATGGGGAAGAAGATAAAAGCCCTTTAATTGCCAAAAAAATTATTGAAGAAAGAAATTTAAAAAAAATTAATACAACTTTTGAATTAGTAGAAGTAATTAAACAAGCAGTAGGTGCTAAATATTTTTACGACAAACATCCGGAAAGAAAAATTTTTCAAGCTATTAGAATTGAAGTTAATGATGAATTAAATCATTTACAACAAGCTTTATTGGACTCGATTGATTTATTAAAACCTAATGGTAGAATTGTTGTAGTAACTTTTCATTCTAAAGAAGATCGTATCGTTAAAAATATTTTTAAAAAATATAGTGAAGTTGATCCTTTAGTAAAAGGTTTACCTCAAATTCCTAAAGAATATTTACCAAAATTAAAAATTATAAATAAAAAAGTAATTTTACCAAGTGATAAAGAATTAGAAGAAAATAGTCGAAGTAAAAGTGCTAAATTAAGAATTGTAGAAAGGATTTAGATAAAATGAAAAAGCCAAAAACAAAAACTATTAAAATATATAAAGGTGAAAGATTTTTAAGTTTATTAATACTTTTTCTTTTAATAATGTTACCTATATGTACAGTTCTTACTAAAGCAGTTTTATCTGAAACTAATATTTCTGTTGAACAATTAAAAGATAAAATTGAAGATCAAGAAGGAAAAAATGAATCTTTAAGTATGCAAATAGATGAATTAGCAAGTCTTGATAAAATTCAAGAAGTTGCAGATGAACAAGGTTTGTCTTATAATAATACTAATATTAAAAATATTAATGAATAGGATTGATTTTTAATGAGAAAGAAAAGTCGTATTTTAAAAATTCATTTAAATGTTAAACTGACCTTATTAATAGTTGGTCTTTTTTTCACGGCTATTATTTTTAAACTTTCATATGTAGTTATTAGTCAAAAAGTTGATGGTATTAATTTAACTGAATTTGCAAGTAATAGAAATACTGTTAAAGAAACTATTTATGCTGAAAGAGGTACTATTTATGATAGTGAAGGAAATCCTTTAGCTAAAAATGCTAATTCTTATAATATTATAGCTTTTTTATCGCCATCTAGAACTACAGATATAAATGAACCTCAACATGTTATAGATAAAAATATGACAGCTAATAGTTTATGTGGTATTTTAGCTCATGATGAAAATAGTAAAAAAAATTGTTTAGAAGATATTACTAGTTATTTAAATCAAGATTTATATCAAGCTGAATTAGGTTCATGGGGTAAAATTAGTGAAGAAGAAAAAAGAGCTATTGAAGCTTTAGAATTACCTGGAATATCTTTTCAAACTTTAGCTAAAAAAAGACAATATATTAATTCTTCATGGGCTAGTTATATTTTAGGATATGCTAGAAGTGATGAAGATGGTAATATTAAAGGAGAACTTGGAGTAGAAGGTTATTTTGATGATGAATTAAAAGGAACAGATGGTTTTGTTGAATATCAAAAAGATGCTTATGGCTATCAAATGGCTAATACTCCTGAAAATAGAATTGATGCCATATCTGGTTCAGATATTTATTTGACAATTAATAGTGATATTCAAAATGTTTTAGAAAATGCTATTGCAACTTTTTCTAAAAATAATCAAATGGATTGGGCTTTAGTAACCGTAATGGATGCTACAAATGGTAATATTGTTGGAGCGGCTACTAATCCAAGTTTTAATCCAAATAATTTAGAAGGATTAAATAATTATTTAAATCCATTAGTGGGTTATCAATATGAACCAGGTAGTACAATGAAAACTTTTAATTGGATGGCTGCAATGGAAAATGGAATATATGATGGTAATGCAACCTTTTTGTCAGGTTCTTTAAAATTACAAGACGGAACATTAGTTAATGATTTTATTAAATCTGGTTGGGGTGTAATTAATTTTGATACAGCTTATGCATATTCTTCAAATGTTGGAGCAGCAACTTTAGCTTTAAAACTTGGAGCTTCTAAATTAACTGATTTTTATAATTTATGTGGATTTGGATCAAAAACAGGAATTACCTTGCCAGCTGAAGAAGATGGTTTAATAGATTTTTACTATGAATCTGAACTTGCTAATGCTAGTTTTGGTCAAGGAGTTTTAGTAACACCTGTTCAAATGCTTCAAGGTTTAAGTATTATAGCTAATAATGGAGTTATGTTAAAACCTCAAATAGTAAGTAAAATAGTTGATCAAGATGGAAATGTTACCTATGAAGCTAAAAGAACAGAAGTAAGAAAAGTAACTTCGGAACAAACAGCTAATAAAATGAGAAATTTAATGTATAAAGTTGTATATGAAGGTTTTGATTATAATTTAGATTATTCGCCAAGTAATATTAAATTAATTGGTAAAACTGGTACAGCTGAAATAGCAAGTGATACTGGTGGTTATATGACAGGTTATAATGACTATATTAGAAGTTTTGCTGGGATGTTTCCATATGAAAATCCAAAATATATAATTTATTTTGCTACAAAAAGAAATACAGATGGGAATATTCCTAAAACAATTTCATCTTTAGTAGATGATATAGCAAGAGTAACTAATTTAATTAATTCTAAAAATGATGTTGATGATTCTAAAATAGTTTTAATTCCTCAATATATTAATACTTCAGTTGATTATGTAAAAGAAGATACAAAAAAGAAAAAAATAACAGCTATTATATTGTCTAATGGAAAAAATGTTATTAATCAATATCCACCTGTTAATACTAAAACAATTGATACAAGTAAAATATTTATAATGACAGATGGTAATGAAATAAAAATGCCAGATGTAATTAATTGGAGTACAAATGAAATAATTAGATTTTGTAATTTTATAGGTCTTAATTATATTTTAAAAGGATATGGAAAAGTAAAAAATACTAATATTCCTAAAGACACTATTATAGATGTTAAAAAAATGAAAATGGAGATAGAATTAGGATAGTGTAAAGTAATAAGTGCTTGAATATGATCAATTTGTTAATAGTAAAACTTTAAGAAATGTTTTTATCAAAAATATATTTGGAACAAATTTTATACATAACGAAAATATAGAAATAGATGGAATGTTTAGTGGACATAACTATGGAGCTTGTCCAGCCAAATAGACCGGATCCAAGTGTTCTTCCATCTTGGAAAGTTATCTTTTGGTTAAAATTTATCAAGCAAACTTAATTCGACAAATTCCTTACAATAGATAGTTTATAAAAGCAAACTTGTAAGGAGGTGAACATCTATGTCTAAATTTTATAACGCAAGAAACGATAAGGTATTTAAAGCTATCTTTTGTGATCCAAGTGATACGGAATTATTAGAAACCTTAATGAGTTTAATTTAAATAAAGAAGTTAAAAATGTTAGTTTTACTAATCCTGAACTTTTGAAGAGAAATGTTATAGAAAGAGCTAAAACTTGTGATTTTATAGCTTTAATTGATGAAGCCAAAGTGCATATCGAATTAAACAGTTCTAGTCCTAGTTGGTTACATTTTCGTAATTTAAATTTTTTTAGTATAAGTTTTAATAAAGAAACAGAAGTAGGACAACAATATGACTTATCTACAAAATATTATCAAATAGATATAAGTTATAAATTAAATAATAGTAATAAATTAGATGAAATATTAGAATATTATTTCCAAACTAAAGATCATATAAAATATGTAGAAAATGTTAAAATTCTTGAATTCAATATGGATAAATTAAAAAGACGTGGTATGATGAGACTGATGAAAGAAAGAAGAAGTTATTTTACTATTTAACAAAATTTGATAAAGTTTCAAATGAATACCGTAAGAAACGAAGGCATCACTGAGGGAAAAGCTGCTGGTATCATTGAAGGAAAGAAAGCTAAAAGTTTAGAAATAGCTAAAAAAATGTTTGAGATGAAATCAGATATTGAATTTATCACTGAAGTAACTGGTTTAACCAAAAGTGAAATAGAAAATTTAAAATAAAGGTGTTGCTAAGAAATTAATTATTTAATTTCCAAATAGCTCTTTTTTGATTTAAAAAAACCTATAAAAAAAATACAGGCTTATTAGTAGAAATTATTGGTTCTACTTTTTTTATAGGTTGTTCATTTTTAACTTCATTTTTTGTTTGTTTAGGTTTTTCCATAAAAACTTTTGCTACTTTAAAAGCATCTTTAGCATTTTTAATCATAGGTTTAGCTTTAACATACAAAGGTATTACTTGATTAGCAAAATTTAAAGTTCTATTTATTCTTCCTATCATTGAAGTTAAATTTAAAGCTCTTCCTGGATACATAAGATCACTTCCTATAATATTATATGCAATAAAAAAATAAAAAAATTGGCTAATTATTGAATTAATAAAAATTCTTTGTTAAGATATTATTGAGGTTATAAAAATGATTAATGTTTTAGTCTTAATTATTGGTTTTATTTTAGGAATAGTATATGATTTTATAGGTTATAAATTTCCTTTAAAAAGAAAGTATAAGTTTAATTTATTAAGTTTTGTTATAAGTCTATTAAATAGTATTTTATTTTGCTTTTTTTATAATTATTATGGATTTGGTTATGAATTTATTATTAGTATTGTTTTAACTTCTTTATTAATTTTAATTTTTATAAGTGATATTAAATATTTAATAATTTTAGATTCACCATTAGTTATTAGTTTGATAATTAGTTTTATTTGTAAAGCTTTTTTTATGAATATAAAAATGGCATTTTTAGGTTTAATAGATGGTTTAATTTTATTTTTATTTATGTTATTTATTGGTTTTATAAGTCAAAAAATATTTAAGAAAGAAAGTCTTGGTGGTGGAGATATTAAATTATCATTTTTAATTGGTTATATTTTAGGTTTACCTTTAGGATTTACATCTTTAGCATTATCTACATTTTTAGCTTTACCATATGCTGTTTTTAGCTTATTATCAAATTTTAAACATGAAGTTGCTTTTGGACCATTTTTAATATCTGCTTTATGGATAGTATTTATTTTTAGTGATAAATTTAACATTTTAATTAATTTTTTGTTTTGATATAATTATAAAGAAAGGATGTGGCTGTTTTTGAGTTTGTGGGCTGTTTGGTTAATAGTTGTTATTTTATTAGCAATTATTGAAATTATGAGTGTTAATTTAATAACTATTTGGTTTATTGTAAGTGGAATTTTAGCTTTATTTGTTTCCTTTTTCCTTAATGATTTAGTAAGTCAATTTGCTATTTTTGTCTTAGGTGGAATTTTATTATTAATTTTAACTAAACCTATTATGGAAGAAATTAAAAAAATAAAAGATGAAAAAATTAATTTAGAAAGAGTTATAGGAAAAAAAGGTATATGTACTATAGAAATTAAAAAAGATGAAATTGGGGAAGTAAAAGTTGATGGTATGTTTTGGAGTGCCGTTTCTAATAAAAAAATTCCTGTTAATTCTGAGGTTTTAGTTGAAGAAATTGATGGAGTTAAATTAGTTGTTTCAAAAATAAAAAAAGAAAGAAGTGTAAAAAAATGAGTGTTTTAATTGTTTTATTAATATTAGTTTGTATTATTATTATTCCTTGTGTTAAGATTGTTCCACAATCTAAAGCTTATGTTGTAGAAAGATTAGGTTCATATTATAAAACTTGGAAAAATGGTTTACAATTTAAAATGCCTTTTATTGACCATATTAGTAATATTGTTACTTTAAAAGAAATTGTTAAAGACTTTGATCCTCAACCAGTAATTACTAAAGATAATGTTACAATGCAAATTGATACAGTTGTATATTTTCAAATAACTGATCCTAAATTATATACTTATGGTGTTGAATATCCAATAAGTGCGATTGAAAATTTAACAGCAACTACTCTTAGAAATATAATTGGTGAGTTAGAACTTGATGAAACTTTAACTAGTCGAGATGTTATTAATACTAAAATGCGTAGTATCTTAGATGAAGCAACAGATCCTTGGGGAATAAAAGTTACAAGAGTTGAAGTTAAAAATATTTTACCGCCTAAAGATATTCAAGAAGCTATGGAAAAACAAATGCGTGCTGAAAGAGAAAGAAGAGAGAAAATATTACAAGCTGAAGGTGAAAAGAAAAGTAGTATTTTAATTGCTGAAGGTGAAAAAGAAAGTGCTATCTTAAGAGCTGAAGCCGATAAAGAAGCAAGAATTAAAAGAGCAGAAGGAGAAGCTGAAGCCTTACTAAAAATTAAACAAGCTGAAGCTGATGGCATTAAAATGCTTAAAGATGCGAAAGCAGATGACGCAGTTTTAAAAATTAAAAGTTATGAAACTTTAAGTAAATTATCACAAGGAGAGGCAACAAAGATAATTATTCCAGCTGAATTAAGTAGTATAGCGTCTTTTGGAACAGTTTTATCTGAAACAATGAAAAAGGGTAAATGAAAGTAATTCATAATTTAGAACCTGTCTATGATGAAGAATCAAAAATTTTAATTTTAGGTTCAATTCCAAGTGTTAAATCAAGAGAGAAAAATTTTTATTATATGCATTCATCTAATCGCTTTTGGCAAGTTTTAGAAATGGTTTTTAATGAAAAAATAATTGATAAAAAAAGTTTTTTAAAGAAACATCATATAGCATTATGGGATGTAATTAGAGAATGTGATATTAAAGCATCAAGTGATAGTAGTATTAAAAATGTTAAAGTAAATGATATAAATCAAATATTAAAAGTAGCTAAAATAGATAAAATAATAAC
>CANRHC010000012.1 GCA_947630305.1 uncultured Bacilli bacterium | reverse complement strand
AATATTGTACAACTATCAAAAATGAGCAAAGCCTTATAATTACTAGGTTTGCTCATTTTTACTGCAAAACTCAAGATCATAACAAAAAAAGGGTTAGATGTAAAGAAAGAATTGTTTTTAAATCTTTGATAAATTGTTATTTTTATTCTTTAAATATTGGTTGTCTTAAATGATTATTATTAGTTCTTTGTAAATACATAATAGTACAAGTATAAATTGGTTTTATAAAATAACCATCTTCTTGATAATCAATAAATGGATTATTAATTTCTTTTTCTTTTATTAATTTTTTATAAAGATTTCTTTTCTTTGCCATTGTAACTTTTCCAACATAGTGTAATTTATTATTTTTAAATTCTCCTAAAATTAATGAAATAGTTGGTAATTTATCTTGATTAATATATCCCCCAATATAAAATATTTCTTCGTACCAATTTTTAATTTTAAGCCAATTATCACATCTTGTATTAATTAGGTATTTACTATTAATATTTTTAGCAACTATTCCTTCTAATTCTAATTTTTTTACTTTCTTATATAATTTTATACCATCATTTATGATATAAAATACTTTTTGAAATGCTTCATTTTCACTATATTTATTTAATATTTCTTTTCTTTTAATTAATGGTTTATTAATTAAATTTTTATCTTCATATAAAATATCAAAACACATAAAAATAACAGGATTATTAATAGAATAATATTTAATTTTCTTTTGATCTTTTAGATGCGCACGAGATTGTAATTTTAAAAAGGAAGGTTTGCCATTATAAAAAAGAGTTATCTCACCATCAAAGATAGTTTTATGATTAACAATTTTTTTTATATTTTGTAATTCGGGATATAAATTAGTTATATCAACACAATGTCGATTATAAATAATAACTTCATTAGGACTAGCAAAAATGATTGATCTTATACCATCAAATTTAATTTCATATAAATAATTTGGATCATTAAATGTTTTTTTTACTTCATTTAATAACATAGGTGTCCAATTTTTGTCTTTAAATAAATTCATTTTTTGATTTTTAAACTCTTTTCTAAAGCTTTCATTAAATCATTAACTTGAACTTGAGGTTTCTTTTTACTAGTTTTAATTGTTTTACCATTTAATTTATCATCGATAGCTTTTTTAATTCTTTCTTGATATTCATCTTTATATTTATCGGGTTCAAATTTTCCTTTTAAAGAGTTGATTAATTCAATAGCAAGATCTAATTCTTTAGGATTTATTTTTCCCATATTAAATTTATCAGGTAATTTAACTTCTTCATCAAAATATAAGGTAGTTAAAATAATACCATATATTGTAAATCTTAAAATGCAATAATAAAACTTAGTGCCAATTATTGTTTTGGCTAATGCAACTTTTTTAGTTTTTTTTAAAGCTTCACAAAATAAATAATAAGCTTTTGATTTTGTTTCAGGCTCTAGAAGGTAACTTTTTTCATAATAACTGGGATCTATTTCATCTAATGAAACAAATGATACTACATCAATTATTTTTTCATTTTCTAATTTTAATTTATTTAGTTCGGTTTTATCAAAAGTTAAATATTGATCTTTTTCAAATTCATAACCTTTAATTATATCTGCTTCTTTTAAATTAATTTTACAATGAGGACAATATTTTAGATAACGAATTCTATTCTCACATTTTTTATGAAGTTGATTAAATGATGTGTCATTATTTTTAATAATAGGATTCATAATAACTGGAATATTAACTAAAGCAAAAGAAATATTACTATGAATGTTTGGCATATAAATCACCCTTAGTAATATTCCCAAATAAAACAATTATTATGCAAAATTATAACTCTAATCAATCATAAGTTTGAATTATCAGGGAACCCCGATAATTTAAATTATCAGGGAAAATAAAGCGAAAAATCCTTTATTTAAAAGGTTTTTCTAGAATTTCCCTGATAATATTAATTCCCTGATAATTTGAATGGATTATTTATACTTCCATCACCGGCATAAATTGTCACAGATGGTAATAGATAACCGACCGGCCAAACACCAAGCGAATGGCGGGCGTCGCTACCACCGACACATCCGTCAGAATCGACGACAGACGCATTTATCGAATCCGAAGAACGGGACGATATTAACCAATTATAATTCAATTCTTCTTCATCACGCGCTATTGGTTTTAACCAATCATTATTTGCACATTCTGTTAGGTATTCGCCTAATTTCCAATTATATAATGTTTCTTCAAAACAATTTTCTCTTCCTAGTAAACCACCATTTGTGGCATATCCATAATCGCTTGGATACATTAGTCCTATTCCTTTATGATATGTTTCATCATTTTCACTTGTCCACTCTGATGGATAATATTCCATTGTTTCATTATCTTGAGGAGTATTTGTTCCCCTTTCTTTTTCATAATACATTCCAGCGGTTACATCTTGATAACTATTACTTCCTCCGATGTTCCATATCACTTCACTATCGATCATCTTTCGGGCTGTATCATTTAATCCTTTTGGTAATTCACCATTTCCGCTAAAATCACAAGTGCTTTGACTTGCCCAAAAACTAAAACTACCTGTATAGCATTCGCCATTTCCACTGTTATAATATATTCCATTTAACATATCTTTTAATTTTGACGTTGTCCAATTATTAGAATAACCCGTTAGTCTATCCCAAGCATAGTTTCCAAAATCTTTTTGACCATTTATACCATTTGTTCTAATTATTTTTATTCTTTGCTCTACTCCACTTGAGGTCTTTACATTTACTAAACCTATTATTCGCCAAATTTCATTATTAAACATAACATAATTATCAGGATTTACTCCAGCATAACGATACTCTGTTTTATTCCATTTACTATCTAATTCAGTTAAATTATTATGTTCTATTGCATACAACCCATCTTTGCCTTCTAAAGCTAGTTGGATTTCCTTTCCTGGAAATTGGGCTTTTGGTTTTCCTTTTACAAAATACAATGTACATTTTGTTTTAGTCTTAGTTAAGTTTTTTACTAAAGGGGCCCATTCATCTTCATTCCATGAAACTGAGGCTCCATTATCACAAACACTATGATCAAAAACCAAATTATCGTTATTATCTTTTTTAGGTATTGTACTTAATTTTTCTTCACCATTATAAAATGCAAAATAAACATCATCATTTCCATAATAATTTACTTTTCCACTCATCATTGGAAATGTTACTTCACTTTTAAAACTTGCAAATGTTTTATATAGTAATAATGATACTCCAATTATTGTGATTACTCCTAAACTTATTAATATCATTTTTCTTCTTGTTACTTTCTTATTTTTAAAGCTTTCTAGCCTCATATGCTATACACCTACCTTAGTATTAATATAGCACATACCCCCCCCCCCCTATGTCAATAGTTTTTTAGAGTATTAGCATATTTTTAGAGTGGCTTTCCAAAATTATTTTACAATTTCATAAGTTGTTTTTTCTCTACTATCTTTTAAAATAACTCCTTTTTTTAATAAATTATTTCTTATTTCATCTGCTAATTCATAATTTTTTTCTTTTTTAGCTTTATTTCTTTTTTCAATTTGTTCTAATATTTCTTTTTCAAAATCTTTATCTAATTCTTCTTTTTTAAATAAATCTAAAGATAAAACTTTTTCCCAATTTTCTATTAATTTTCTTTTGGTATTATCATTTATATTACTTTTTAATAGATCATAAACTAAAGTTAAAGCATTAGGAATATTTAAATCATCTTCTAAACATTCTTTAAATTTATTATCCCAATCTATAAATAAATTATTATTAATTTCTCCTTCTTCTTTTAAATTTTGAACTCTATTTTTTAATTTATTATATGCATTAGTAGCATTATCTAAATTATCATAGCTAAAAACAATTTGTTTACGATAATGACTATTTATGCACATAAAACGATAAGCTAGAGGATTATAACCTTGTTCTTTTAATAAAGAAACTGTTAAGGTTGCTCCTTTACTTTTACTCATTTTTCCGCTTTCATCCATTAAGTGTTCATTATGAAACCAATAATTGCACCATTTATGACCTAGATAACTTTCACTTTGAGCGATTTCATTAGTGTGATGAGGAAATATGTTGTCAACTCCTCCACCGTGAATGTCTAAATATTCACCACAATAATGAATACTTATTCCAGAACATTCTATATGCCAACCAGGATAACCTATCCCAAAAGGTGAATCCCATTTTAATTCTTGATCTTCAAATTTTGATTTAGTAAACCATAAAGCAAAATCCCCTTGATTTTTCTTAAACTCATCATAGGATACACCCTCTCTTACTCCTACTACCATGTCATCTATTTTGTGATTAGTTAATTTATAATAATCATCTAATTTTGATATATCAAAATAAACGTTACCACCACTTTGATAAGCGTATCCTTTTTCTAATAGTTTTGTAATTATTTTTATATAATCGTCTATATATTGTGTTGCTGGTGCTACTACATTGGGAACACGATTATTTAACAATTTAAAATCATTAAAAAATTGGTCAGTATAATATTTAGCAATCTCCATAACTGTTTTATTATTTTCTTTAGCACTTTTGACCATCTTATCATCTCCAGAATCAGAATCACTTGTTAAATGGCCTACATCTGTAATATTCATAACTCTTAAAACATCATAACCTAAATATCTAAGCGATTTATCTAGTATATCATGGCCAATATAATTACGCATGTTACCAATATGTTGATCATGATAAACTGTTGGTCCACAAGTATAAAATTTTACTTTTCCTTCTTCATTAGGAATAAAATCTTCAATTTTTCTGGTTAAAGTATTATATAATTTCATTTTAAATCACCAATTTTCTTATTAATATTTTAACAAAACTAGATATTGTTGTCTATTATTATGATATGAAAAAGATGAATTTTTTTATAACATTGTTTTTTTGGTTAATTTATGGTATAGTATTGATACATTTTTGAATTACAACTATTTTGGGGAATAATAGGGGGTTTATTTATGGTTAATTTTAAGGCAAGTGATTTTGGTTATCAATTATATTCAACAAATTATTTTTCCGATAATTATAATCACGAAATATATATTAAGTTTTCTAATGATGCGGGAATGGATAAATTATATATAAGTGTTTGTACTTTAATTAATAATCAGTTAGTTTTACAAGGTTATTTATATGCAAATATGGATAAATTAACTAAAACTAGTGAATTTATTGGGATGAAGGTTGAACAAGAATTTAGGAATTGTAATATTGCTTCTTTATTAACATCATTATGGATAGATTATTGTTATAATTATGGTTATGATTATTTAAAAACAATAAATAAACAGAAAAAGCCTTTTCTTTTATATTTATTAAAAAATTATGGTTTTGAAGTATTAGATAAAAATTTATATGATATTAGAGATGATGTTATAAGTATTTGTAAAAATTATAAGGAAAATGATAATAAGAAGATTTTATTATTTAAAAGTTTAAAACATGAGAGGGCTTTTCGAAATACAAAAGTTTTTAAATCTGATAATTATCAAATAGCTGATTCAACTGATGATTTAATTTTATTAGATAAAATAATAATGCCTTTACAAAACGCTAGTAGAAACTATGTTAATTATGAATTATTAAATGAACTTCAGGCTAAATCAAAGACTAATCTTGTTTTATCAAGGCATAAAAAATAAGGTGCTGTTGAAAATTAAATAATTAATTTTCCAACAACACCTTTATTTAATTTCTAATGCTTTGACCAAAAGAAATTTTAATAAGTAATATTTTTTTAGACGTCTATTTAATATTACAATTTTATTATACTAAATTTAATATTTAAAGTCTATAAATATTCAATTATAGCAACATTTTTCTCTAATTTAATTATTAGATCACTTTGATCATATTTATTAAAAATATTTTCAAAATTAGTAGGATCTAATAAAAATAGTTCATAATATTTTTTAAATATTTCTCGGTAATTATTAACACCTAATTTAATTAAATATTCAAGATTAATATTTACTATTTTTTTATTATTTGATATTTCTTTAGCCATTATAAATGACATATTGTTTAAAGTTTCTTCTATATCCATTTGACTAAAACCACTTTTTTCTAAGAAATTTAAATCAGCTTTGGTTAAATCTTTTTCTTCATATTTACTTAAATCTTTAATTAATAATTCTGGATTGTTTTGATATTCATTAATTTTTTCTGGAGCTACAGTTTGCCAAAAATCATTTAATTTTTCGCCAAAAGACGCTAGTTTGGCTAGATACATACATGGACTTAAACGATTTTCAATTGCAAAGTTAGCAACATCAATTTGATTTTTTGATAGTGAATAATGTAAATAAACAATTAACTTTTGAGTAGTAGTTAAAGAAGAACTAAGGGCATTTTCTAAAAATAAAACTGTATCTTTAAAATAATTCATCGTAATACCTCTTAATATGCCATAAGTGGAATATCCTTAGGATCCATACCACTATTTACTATGGTTTCTATAACATGTTTTAATTCTTCTTTACTATATTTTGTTAATATATTTGGATTTAAATAAATGTCACTTTCATTTTTTCCAATACTTATTAATAATTTTATTTTGTCTTTTAATTCTTTATCATATAACATAGATACATGACTCATAAAAATATCTTTATCAATTTTTTGATTTGTTATGTATTCAACATTATTAACTATCGTTTTTTCATCAAAATTATTAATTAATTCATTTATTTCATCACTAGTATAATCTAAATAATCAATTCCAACACTTTTTAAAGTATTGATAAGTAAGCTTGTTTTATCTTCTTTGTTGCTATTTTCTTTTTCTGATTCTTCATTTTCTTCTTCACTGATATTTTTAGCTTCTTGTAATACTTGGGAAATGCTTTTACCAGATTTATCTTTCATTTTAATTTTTTCATTGTAAGCAAATAAAGCGTCTTCTGGAAACATTAATATTTTAGCTGCTTCTCTTTGTTCTTCTTCAGTAAAATGAAATTCGGCTAATAAAGAAGTAATGGAGTCTCTAGTAATGTTAATAGTACCAGACAATGCTAAATTAATGTATTCATTTAGCTTTTCTTGATTAGCTAAAGCTGTGTCTTTTCTAATTCCTAGTTCTTCAATAGTTGTAATTGCTCGATTCATTTCATCTTCAACTTTAACTAATTCTTCTTCACTTTCTTTAGTATTTTTTTCCATTGTTTCTATTGTTTTAGGAAGATTATGATTTAGTTTTTCTAATAATCCTTCAGGATCAAAATCTAAATTTAAACGAGTTAAAACAGTAATATAATCTTCACGATTAATTCCTGATAATAATGTTTTAAATTTTTCTCCTTGTTCAACTAAAACTTCTTTTTGTTCTTTTAAATCTTCAATTTCTTTTTGTAAAATTCCTTTTTGCTCAGTTGTTTTTTCTTTTGTAGCTTCAGCAGCACTTTTTTGTTCTTCCATTTCTTTTAAAATACTACTATCTTCACCGCGCAAATTATATAGCTTATCTAATAAACTTTCTGTTCTCACAGCCATATTAGTCACTCCCTTTTATTATGACTAAATTATAACAAAGCTTTTTGATTTTGTAAACTAAAATCACTTAATTTCATTTTTAGAATATACTAAAAATGAAACTAAAGGAGGAATTTGTATGAAAAAGTTAATAATTGGAATTGTTTGTTTAATTGTTATTGTTGTTATTATAATTGGTTGTCTAATTTATAAAAAAGATGATGTAGAAACAATAAAATTAGAAAAAATTCATTTAGCCGAAGTTACGCATAGTCCTTTTTATGCTCCACTTTATGTAGCTATTGAAAATGGTTATTTTAAAGAATTGGGTTTAGATGTTGAGCTTATTTTAACACCAGGTGCTGATAAGGTTGCAACAAGTGTAATATCAGGTGATGCTCAAATAGGATTTGCTGGACCTGAAAGTGCAATATATGTTTATGAAGGTCAAGAAGAAGATTATTTAATAACTTTTGCTGGACTTACAAAAAGAGATGGTCAGTTTATTGTTTCTAGAAATAAAGATTTTAAATTAGAAGATTTATATGGTAAAGAGGTTTTAGTAGGAAGACTTGGAGGTATGCCGGCGTTAAATTTTCTTAATGCTTTAAAAAATGCTGGAATAGATCAATCTAAAATAAATTTAAATTATTCAGTTGAATTTGCAGCTTTAAGTGGATCTTTTATTGGTAATACAGGTGATTTTGTTAATTTATTTGAACCAAATGCAACATTAATCGAAAAAGAAGGATTGGGATATGTTGTAGAATCAATTGGTAAATATTCAGGGGAAATGCCTTATACAGCTTTCTATACTAAAAAAAGTTTTTTAGAAAATAATAAAGAACTTTTAGAAAAATTTAATACGGCAATTAATAAAGGATTACAATTTACAGAAGAAAATAGTCCTAAAACAATTGCTGAAGTTATTGTAAAACAATTTCCAGATACTAAAATAAATGATTTAGAAACAATTATTAATCGTTATAAAGAAAGTGATAGTTGGTTAAAAAATACGCATATATCAGAAGAAATGGTCAAAAACTTAGAAGACATTATGATTGAAAATAATTTACTAGAAGATTATGTACCTTATAATGATTTATTTTTAAATTTAACTAATGAATAATATTTTAGAAATAACTAACTTAGAAAAATCTTATTATACAAAACGTGGTGAAATAAAAGCTATTGAAAATATATCTTTAAATGTTAAAGAAGGGGAAATTATAACTATTGTTGGCACGAGTGGATGTGGAAAATCTTCTTTACTAGGTATTCTAGCTAATATTGAAAGTAAATCAAATGGCATATTTAAATTTAATAAAAAGAAAACAATAATTGGTTATATGTTACAAAATGATGCTTTATTTCCTTGGCTAACAATTTATGAAAATGCTATTTTAGGTTTGAAAATAACTAAAAAAGATACTTTAGAAAATAAAGAATATGTTAAAAATTTATTAAAAACTTATAATTTAGAAGAATTTAATAATAAATATCCTAATGAATTATCAGGTGGAATGAAACAAAGAGTTGCTTTAATTCGCACGCTTGCTTTAAAACCTGATATTTTATTATTAGATGAACCATTTTCAGCTTTAGATTATCAATCAAGGCTAGCTGTAAGTGAAGATGTTTTTAAGATTATTAAGAAAGAAGGTATTACAACAATTTTAGTTTCACATGATATAGGTGAAGCTGTAAGTTTATCTAATCGTGTGGTGGTTTTATCAAAAAGACCTTGTTCTATTAAAAAGATTTATGATATTAATTTGCCTTTTAATAATCCTATAGAAAATCGTAAAACAAAAGAATTTAGTGAATTATACGATCAAATTTGGAAGGACTTGGATGTATATGTCAGTTAAACAAAAAGAGTTTTTAATTAAAGAAAAGAAAAATAAATTATTTGTTATTTTAATGCAAGGTTTAATTATTGTAACTTTTTTAATCTTATGGGAAGTTTTAGCTAATAAAAAAATATTAAATCCATTTATCTTTTCTAGTCCATCTAGAATATGTTTAACAATTAAAAATCTTTTTATAGAAGGTTCTTTGATAAGTCATATTTTAACAACATTATATGAAATATTTCTTGCTTTCTTTATTGGAATATCGTTAGGTTTTTTAATAGCAATTATACTTTATGAAGTAAAAACTTTAGCTAAAATAGTTGATCCTTTTTTAACAATGTTAAATAGTTTGCCTAAAGTTGCTTTAGGACCTATTATTATTATTTGGGCTGGGGCAAATACAAAAGCAATAATAGTTATGGCTTTATTAATTAATTTAATAGTTAGTATAATAAATATTTATAATGGATTTTTAGGAACAGATGAAACAAAAATAAAATTGTTAAAATCTTTTGGGGCTAATAAAAGGCAAATCTTAAGATATTTAGTTATTCCTGGTTCTAAAAGAATAATAATTTCATCTTTAAAATTAAATATTTCAATGACTTTAATAGGAATTAATGACATGGTGCGAAAAAAAATCTTAAAAAAATTTAATATATTTTGTAAAAAATATTCACTTTATTATCATTAACTTCAATATGGTCAATTAAATGTTCTATAATACTTCTTTGTTCTTCAAAAGTCATATAGTTCCATGTAGAACTAATACTTTTCACTGTTTCAAAAGCAACTTTATTAGCACTTTCTCTTTGCTCACTATTTTTGATTTTTGATTTTATATTTTCTCTTTCATCTTCTAATTCTTTTATTTTTTTTCTAGTTTCATCTACTGCTACACCATTAGATATAAAATTAATTAAATTTTCAATTTGCTTATCAATCTTTTCTTTTCTTTCATTTAATTCAGCAATAACATTTACTGTTGTTATGTTAAAGGTTTCTCTAAATAAATTTTCATCTAAACTCATAGAAAATAATTGTTCTAATACAATATGTTCAATTTCAAAAGAATCCCATCTTTTATTTTTACAGTTTGGATCTTTTATATACCTTTTCTTGCTAGCCTGTTGTGAATTACAATATAGAATAAGTCTTTTTCCCCATTTTTGATAGCGAAATCTTGCTCCACAATATCCACAAATAACTTTTCCAGTTAAAAGATAGTGTTTGTCATATTTCTCTCTACTTCTTAATTTATTTACTCTTAATATTTCATTGTATAATTCCTTTGATACAACTGCCTCATGGCGACCTTCATATATTTCACCTTTATAGGGTATAACACCAGTATTAGTAATGGATAATATTCTTTTTTCTACTAATCTTTCATCCATATTAACCACTTCACCTATGTTATTAAAACTTTTACCACTTAAATACATAGAAATCATTTTATTTAAAATTTCAACTTGCTCTGGAATAGGAATAAGTATGCCTTGTTCTTTATCATATCTATATGGAAAAGGTATTTTGCCTCCACCTTTCCATAAACCAGATTCAGCTCTTTTTTTAATCCCAATTCTTGTTCTTTCTAGGATGGTTTCTCTTTCAAGTTGTGCAAAAACAGATAAAATACCTATCATGGCTTTTCCAAATGGACTAGTAGTATCAAAATTTTCTTTCATTGATATAAAGCCGACACCATATTTATTAAAAACTTCTTCTATCAAATATAGAGTGTCTTTTTGACTACGAGAGATTCTATCAAGTTTAAATACAATGACAGTATCTATTTTATTTTCTTTTACATCTTGAATTAGTTTTTGAATTGCTGGTCTATTTAAATCTTTTCCACTATAACCACCATCTATATAGTATTCATATTCAGTATACTCTTTGCTTTTTGCATAATTTAAAAGAAATTCTTTTTGAGCATCTATTGAATATCCCTCTAATTGTGAATCAGTAGAAACCCTAGCATATAGTCCTGCCTTTATATTAATTCCTCCTTTTCTACTTTAAAGGCATCAATAAAGACTATAAACTTACTCATCAATCCTAGCATGATTTTACTAAAAAGTAAAATCATCTTATTTAATATTAGTATATTTCTTAATAATTTCATAAATTGTTTTATCTTTTATAATAAATTTTTTGGGATTAATATTATTTCCTTTGGCATCAAAGTTAAAAATTTCTATATTTTCAATCATTGAATCACCTTTATTAATACTTATTACTTTATTTTTAAAATAAGAACTATACATTAGCTGTATTTTCACTTTCTAAAGTTAAATCTTGTATTAAAGGATTTTTTAAATGAATCTCAATAGTAGATTTTGTATTATTACCATTATCTATTTCTAAATGATATACTTCCTTATTTATTTTGCCCTTTATAAATGTTAATTCTTTAGTTGTTAGTGGTTTAGATAATTCAAAACTAGCATAAATTCTATTGTTATTTTCTCTAAATTCAAACAAAGATATTTTATCTTTTAACTGTTCTTGTACTATATCAATAATATTTTTTAATTTTTCTTGTTCTTGTTTTTTAAATAAATCATATTCTGATAAATCATCTTTTGAAATAGATTTATTGATTCTATTTTTATAAAGCACATCATATTTAGTTTTAATATCTTCTACTGTAAAGTATGTATAACATAAATCAATTAATGGGGTTACAATTCTTTTTAATTCTCCACTAGAATAACATGATAACTTTTTATAAATAACCGTATCCCTGAAAATTGGATAACCTATATTTGGAAATATAATTGTTTTATAATGAAGATTTTTAACTTCATCTGGTGTAAGTAAATCACGAGCAATTAAAGAAGTAGATTTATTTCCATTATAGTTAGTTAAACTAACCGACTGACTAATAGAGTTAGATTCTATTGTTTTTTTACCTAATCTTTTACTAATTGCCTCAGCAGTATCCATTGTATTAGTTTTAAGATAAACAAGTCCAGAGTTATCAAGAATAATTTGAGCTACTTCTTTACCATAAACATTATCTAATTGACTTAATGATTGAATAAATAAATGGTATCTTAATCCACGAGATCTAGCAACACTTATAATTGATTCTATACTTGGTTCAACTAATGGTGGACAATTTGAAAATTCATCACAAATCCAATCTATCTCAATAGGACATTTTTTAGATTCATTGCTATTAGCTAGTTTCACTAATTCCTTATATAATAATCCTAAAATAATTGTAACTAATGTATAATAAATTTTATCTTCATCTGGAACAATTACAAATAAAGCAGACTTTTCTTTGCCTAAAATATCAAAATCAAAATCTGATTTACTGGTAACATTTGCAACATTAACATCATCAAATATTGCCATTTTTTCTGAAAAAACACTTGTAATAGATTTATAAGTATTTTCACTAGAAGATAGAATCGGAATTAAACTGTCTTTAGACTTAGTACCATAAGGCTTTTGCTCTATATATAATTTGAATTTTTTAGAATTTTTTTCGTCCATAGTAGAGTTTTGAAATTTTCGAATAGACGTCATAGTTATTTGTTCACGATTAATTTTACCATCTTTGTATTCTTCTAAGAAAAAGCCTATCAAACCCTCAAGTAAATTTTTAGCACTATTGTTCCAAAATGGATCTTTACCCTGTGTCTTGTCATAAGTAATCATGGATGCTAAAGAAGTTATTAGTCTATTTGTTTCGGCATAACTAGAAATAGATTTATTTTGATAATTTAGTTTTTCTTGTTCATTAGTGGAATAGCTACATAATTTTTCATATTCAATATGCTTTTCATATTCACATATAATTGGCTCTAAAATATTAATATGATTAGATAGTTCTGGATGTCTAAAATCTATTGTTAAAACATTATAACCTTTATCATGTAACATTTTAGACGTTGTATGATAAATCTCACCTTTAGGATCAGTTACAAATATACTTCTTGGTTTTTTAGCATTAGCAATAAAAGTTATCATAGGTATAACGCAAGTAACACTTTTACCTGAACCACTAGAACCTAGATACACATAATGGGGAGTCTCTTTATCAAACCATACATGATTAATTTTTTTATCATAATAAACTGGAAAGCCAACATCATGAATATTAGAGATTCTTTCTTTTACAAAATTTTTATTTATTTCTGATAAAGTAGAAAATCTTGCAGAACCATATTCATTGTTATTTTTAATTTTATGTTTAGCAATTATTGGTTCTATGTAAATAAAGCAAACAATAAATACAATTAAAACTAGCAATAAAATAATAAGGGGCAAACTCATAATATGCCCCTTACTAAGTTATTGTTATAAGTCATAATCCTCCTCTTTTTCTGGATTATAATATAAATCAATAACTATATTATTCATAGTCATAATTCCTCTCATTTTCCTTATCTAAAATTTCTTTTTTAGCAAGTTCTAATCCGTGTTTTAAATTTGGACTTTCCATTACTTGTTCATAAGTCAATTCTAAAGCATCTAAGGTATCATCTAATTCACGAGTATAACCATATTCATGATTTTCAAGTTCATATAAAAACATATCTTTAATATAACCATCACCTGTTTTATCTTGTTCAATTAAATCTTTTTCTTCTTTTCTAATTTCATCACACATTTTGTTAAATTCTTCTATATCAGTTTTTCTAATAAATCCTCCTCTACCAATAGAACATATCTTATCAATATCATTTTCATTTAAACCCCATTTTTCCATCATATCTTTAAATTGTTTATTACTAAAAGCAAAACCTAATGGAAAATCATTGAATCTTTTTTGATGTTTATTTTTAATTTCTTCATATTTATTCATTAATATCATCCTCTCTATTTATTTTAGATATTCTTTTTAAAGCAATATCATAATATTTTTTATTTATTTCAAATCCTATATATTTTCTATTTTCTAAAATACAAGCTACTGCAGTTGTCCCACTACCTAAAAAACAGTCCAAAACTATCTCATTTTCTTTGGAACTGTTTCTTATTAATTTTCTAATTAATTCTAAAGGCTTTATTGTTGGATGCTCATATAATTTTTTATCTGCAATATTTATTTTAGAAATATAAACACTTTTTGCATCTTCATAATTCTTAGGTTTGCAATAACCTCCATTACGAAAATATAAGCAATATTCTTTATCATTCATATATTTGTTACTATATAAAGGCATAGGATTAGTTTTATTCCATATAACAATTTCTAATTTGCATTTTAATTTAAGATTAAAATATTTAATATACATGGGAATTTGTCTAGCATTACACCAAATGTAAATATTTATATTTTTCATAACTCTTACTAATTCATCTAAAATTTTAATGTTAAAACTATTTACTAAATTATTATCAATTAACTCTTTTTCTAATTTAATCATATCTTTAGTAATTCTATTATCACCTTTTTTTCCACCAGATGTACAAATGTCGTATGGTGGATCAATTAAAACTAAATCTATAGAATTATCTGGTATCTTTTTGAGTCCTACTAAGCAATCTTCATTATATATTTTATTTACTTCCATTAACTAGGTTTCCTTTCATATAAAAAGATAGGAAGTATATCCCATCTTTGCTTAGTTACTGATTCATAATCAATATTCAATATCATACATATTTTTTCTTGTTTCAATAAATTTTCTGTTTTATTTATAAGCATCATCCTCCTTATCTAAATTTATTGTAAAAAAACAAATCACATAATAGATTTGCATTAAATTAGTTATTATTTTACTTACACAAAAATAAAAATAGTCCTTTATAGTAACTATTTTCATTTTTACCAATTCATCTATTAAAAAGTGAAGTGGAATGCATAGTAAAGCGAAATGGTTTAATAGTGATAAAAAATACATTATCACTATTACATAATATCATTTTTTCGACAAAATTTGCAACTACTTTGAATAAGAATTCTCATTTTGAAATAGTTTACTAAATTCTTTTTGAGCTTCTTCCATTTCATCATTAATATTTTTAATTGCTTGTTCAATTTCAATTTTATTTCTAAATCTTTTATTTGGATTACTATTAGAAAGATAATTTTTAAGTATATCTTTTCTAGTTTGTTTTTTATTTTTAAGATAGTGTTTTAAAATAATTTCTTGAATAATATCATTTTCTTTAATCTTATTTGAAGTCTTAGATTCTTTTTTATAATTGTAATTAGCATAATTAACGATAGTATTATAAATATAATTATCTATATACTTATTTTTTGAATCAATTAGTGAAGTGTCAACATCAATATTTTTTATATTATTATCTTTATTAATTTTTAAAAAATATGAATTAATTTTATTTAATGATTCTTTAAAATTAGCATACTCTAATTTAAAATTTTGATTAGAATTTGAAAAAATATAATTTTTTATTTCTTTGGTAAGATTAATAATTTCTTTATTTTTAATTGAACCATACTTAATTTTAGTATCTTTATCAATTCTTTCTTTATATAGTAATTGCCCTAATCTTAGTATTTTTTCTTCAAATAATAAATCTTTCTTATTTCTTAAAAGATAATTTTTTTCTTTAGGGTTGAAATATTTTTTTAATTCTTCTATATCTTTATTTGTTTCTATAAGTAAAGGTTTATAAATTTTTTCCTTTTCAATAGTGTGTATAACTTGATTTTTTAAAAAATCTATTTCAACTTTAGATAATTCCCCAGCTCTTCTATAACCAATCTTATTTTTAGAATATATATAATTTGGTTGCTTTTCCATAAATGAAAAATGAAAGTGTAAGTTATCAGTATCAGTATGAAGTGATAATTGATAAAACATTTTTTTGGAATCTTTAAATCCACACTTTTTAAAAAACTTAGGTAATATTTTAGTAGCAAGTTCTTGTTCTAATTTATGTATATCGATGTTCTCATTAATATAATCATTATTAAATGATAAAACACCTTGCCACAAATTAGAATTTTCTAAATACTTAACTGATAACTTTTTTCTTCTTTCAACTTCTGATTCACTTGCAAACTTTCCATTTTCCATAACTAAATTCATAGTTTTTTCTTTAGTAAGTTTGCCAGTATAATAATCAAACATAGACATAGCTCTTTTTTCTTCGTTAGTATAGTAATCATACATATCTTTAACTCTCTTAATAGATTTAGCATTGTTTTGATATTTACTATCTGGATTATTGAGAGCCAAAGTAAAGATAGAATTAAATATTACTTTAGGACTCTTAGTCATTTATATAATTATTCCTAATTTTTTTATTAAATTCATTTAAAGATTTACTCTTTTTAGGATTAGAAACATTTTCAAAGTCCATATCTGAATATATCTGTTCTTCTAATAGGTATATAACTTTTTGCTTTTTTATAATATATTCAATACTCTTATCTAGTTTATTAATTCTATCTAAAATATCATTTCCATTTAAAGCAGATGCACATAAATTACATACTGCTTTTGAAAATGATATATTATTTATACTAGCATAATCTTTTATACGAGCATATTCTTCATTAGAAAAATAAATATGTTTATCTATTTTCATCAAAATTAATTTCCTTTAATCTCTTTAGAACATAATCTAACAGTTGCATTTTAAAAGAATCATATACGACATCATTATTATCTGTAATTTTAGTAATACTTTGATAATATTCATTTTCTGGAAAAAAATATTTAATACCAAATTTTTTATAATTATCAACCCATTCTTTAATTCTACGTTGTGGTAATTTTTTATGAAGTATATTTACATCAAAACCACCACGAGCAAAAATTTCTTTAGCAGATAATTCAGGCATATCATATCTCATCATAATAGTCCATAATTTAAATATAGGATCATATTCTATTTCACGTTTAAATTTTATATTTCTAACAAAAACACATTGTTTTAATTTTTTGATTTCATCATCAGTATATAAACGAACTTTCATTAACAATTTAGCTCCTTATCTTGTTCGTTATCAAAGTATTTTATTCTGCTGATTATATCATCGTTGAAAGCATCATCATCTAAAATATCGGCAGACATTTCTTTAATATCTTTTAAGTCCATTTCTACTCCCATACTTCTAGCAGTAGAATCTATTTTTTTATCAACTTCATTAAGTAAATTTTCCCAATAAAAAATTATATTTAAGTTTATATTTTTATCATCTTTTTCTACTTCTAAATCGAGTACACATTCACTAGCTTCTATATCATTAATTATAGAATCTATATTTTCTAAAACATACTTTTGTGTATCTTCATCAAAGTCTTTTAAATATGTATCAAGGCAAACAATGTAATTAGCATTGTTTACATCTTCCATTTGACTTGCTTGATCCATACCATAATTTATTATATCATTTGCAATTAATTTATTTATTGACAGTTTCATTATCATAACCTCCTTTTAACATATCAATATAGCCCATTTCTAAAAGTTGTATCATCATTTTTGAAACATGAATACCGAAGAATTGAGCCATTAATTTAATCCTATTAAATAGGTCAATAGGCAACCAAAAATCAAATCTTCTCATTTTACCTCCTTGTATTGATAGGATAAAAAACCCCTAAATATTGACAATATCTAAAAAAGCAGGATAAGAAACTTACACACCAATACTAAACAATTCCTTATTACATAAGAGTTTAGTGTTGTGTAAGACTGATTTTGCACTTGCAAAATTTATCCTACTTCATAGGTTGATTTAAAGGATAATATCCCTTTTATGCCTTATATTTAGGGGTTTTATTTTCTTAGTTTTTTATCCTAAATTTTAAATTTTATTAATTTTTATAGGATGGTTGAAAATTATTACTATCTGGTAATATTGGTGGTTTAAAGCCACCATTTGAGTTATCTAAATCATAATTAAAATCTACTAAACTCATACCATCAATAACCTGTCCATCCAAATATACTTGGTAATGTAAATGATTACCAGTTGAATAACCAGTCGTACCAACTCCAGCAATTACTTGTCCTTTTGAAACAGAATCACCAACTTTTACTTTAGAACTATTAGGAAATAAATGTCCATACCAAACAATATATTTTAAGTCATTTACTTCACAACTTATTTTAATATTATTACCTGCTTGTGTATCATTTGTATCTATTTTATTTTCACTATAAGGAAAAGAAACACTTTCTACTTTTCCATCGCAAGTAGCATAAACTGGTGTCTTTTCTGAATTAGCAATATCCCATGCTTTATGCACATTTGATTTACCGTAAACAACTCTTTCCTCCATAAAGAAGCTAGTTATAGTAGAAGTAGAAAAATCTATTGGTGGGGAAAAAGGCTTTGCTTGTTCCTCATCAATTTGTCCACTGGAAGAAATATTTTCAGCTTTACAAACATTTAAAACTTTATATTTTTTAATTGAACAAACTTCACTTATTGGAATTAATTTTTTAGTATCTTTATCTAAATTATCATTGTATATTTCATCAAATGTTAATGAATTATCTGCTAAATAAAAATATAAAATTCTTTCTAATGAAACATAACCATTTTTTTCTTTAATATTTTTATTAGCTACACTAATATATTCATCTGCATATTCACTATTATTTTCAATATATCCATCAGTAATATTAGCACCGAAAAAATTCATTACCATTAATACTGGTATCAAAATTACAAGTGCTATTACTACCAGACCTCCAGTAGAGCCTAATAGAAAAAATAATATTTTTTTCTTCATTTAAATATCCATTTCATTATTATTTTCTTTTTCTAGTATTTTTGAGTAATAATTAAGTTTTATTAGTAAATTATTAGCAGTTTTAAAGTTATTTAGAATATCATTATTTGATAAATCGTTTTCACTAGCAAAATAATTAATATCACTACATAAATTTTCTATTAAATTATTAACACTAGAAATAGTTGACAAACATTTTTTCATATCATTAAAAGCATAAATATCATCTTCATAAACATCACTATATTCATAAAAATCAACATTTTTATCATACTGCACCAGTTCGTTTGAAAGTTCATCTATAAAGCAATTATTATTAAATGTTGGTTGGTTAATTATATTATATTTAATTAAATCACTTTCTAAATCTTTTAAAACAATATTTTCATAATCTTTGAATTTAGTATCAGTATATTTCCAATGTCCATCTTCATATAGATATAAATATTCTTGGTCTGATAAAGAAAAGTTTTTTATTAAACTTTCTAAATCCTTATCTATTTCAAAATTTATTTTCTCACCACGATCCCGATGATATGCAACACATACATCGTCTAAAGGATGTTCAAAATTATGTTGATGAAAAATATTTGGAAAAAGATGTTCTCTTAAACATGACAAATCACCTAAAGACATTAATAATTCTACTTTAATAGAATCTTGATAATTATCATATAGCATTTTACCATTGTTAGATAAATTACCATCATGAAAACATAATATTGATTTATAAGTATTATCTTTTTGCTTTATTGCAATTCTTGATCTTTCAGCCATTATCTTTCACCCATCATTTCTCTTTCTAATTCAGTAGCCCGAATCCATATTCTAAGTCTATTTTTATTATCAACATTAAGTAAAAATTCCCCCTGTTTAGCAGATAGTAAAAATGCTTTTTGAGTATCTGTTAAAGGGTTATTTTTAAATAATTCTAAATAAGCAATTAAATCATCTTCTTTTAACATACCAATCATAGTATATTGACAATTATTGAAAATAGCAGTAGCGTGTCTTAATACACTAGCATTACCAACAAAATCTTTTACACTTTGGGTGCTAACAATTAAGTTAGTAGAATATTTACGAACTCTACGAGCAAGCTGTCCAAAATTTTTTAATACTTCATTATTTTTTTCATCTATAAATAAATGAAATTCATCAACTACAATGCTAATATGTTTTTTCTTATCAGATTTTTCATTTTGAATTTTATTAGCAACAATACTATTATTAAGATAAGTAAGTAAATTTAAAACTTGAGTATTTATTAATCTTTGATTTCCACTATACAATAATTCTTGCAAATTAAATGCAATTAAATCATTGGATAAATCTATATTTGTATGTCCATCAAATAAAAATGAATCAGTACCAGTTAAAAATCTTGAAACAAGAACTTCTAATTGATCTATTAGTTTCTTTTTCTCATTACTTTCTAATTGCTTTTTATATACTGGCAAATACTCATATAATTCACTAAAAATTGGATAGTCAGTAGGGCTTAAACTTTCTAATGTATTAATAGAAGTATTTTTAAATATACCTTTGGTATTATATAAAGATTCTACTACTGCTAATAGCATAACAAGTTCTTTTTCAGTTATACTTTCAAAAGCAGTTTTAAAGAATGCTTCTAAAAATCCTAAATGTTTAGCTAAAGGGCAATCTGTTTCCTTTGTTTCCTTATCTTCATCATCACTAGGAATATATCTTATTTGTAATGGATTTATGATTCCACCCTTTTTAGAGTATAAGTCAATATATTCACCACCATTAGCATCAACTAATTTTTTATATTCATTTTCGGCATCCCAAATAAATATTTTAGTACCACGAGCAAATTCATTAATAATCATTTTTTTCATAGTAAAACTTTTTCCACCACCAGTAGATGAAACTATGGCTAAATTATGTGAAGTTCTTTGATTATTTAAAGTAAATGGATCAAAAAATATAGGTAGTGAAGTATGTAAATCAACACCTAGCATATATCCTTTAGAATCATTAAAATAAGTCTTTGTAAATGGAAAACCAGCACTTAAAGTTAAAGTCGGTAAATAGATGGAATAATCATTTAAAGAAAATGAAGTAATATCAAAATTTTGCCAACATTCCATTTGCCTTAATTTTGGAATATCAAGTTTAATTTGATATCTATCTACTATTCTTTTTAATTCTCTAAAAGTATTTTCTCTTTCCTTTTTTGAACCATTAATAATAAGAATTAGAGATACTTCTTTAATCTTTTCATCACCGTTTTTTATTTCTAACATTAATTGTTGAAAATTTTCTTTTTGAGTATCTAATTCAGTAGCATCACTTAATTTTCTAGTAGTATTACGGTCACTAAGCAAAAATTGATATTGGGAATTTACCCATCGAATTAATTCATCTTGACTAATAGCATCTTTAATACTTATACAAGCATTAACATCTGGAACATTAAAAATTTCTTCAAAAAACAATTCATCAACAAATGGTGGAATATTTTTAATAGTAACCATCTGTATATCTTTATCATCTACTTTTAACATATTAGTTTTCTCTTGTAAATTAAGTGGCGATATTAAAGATGGCAAATCACTCCAAATTAGGTCGTCAAGTGATTTAGGATTCATATATAAATTAGTTAAAAATTTATATATTTCTAATCTATTGTTAATCACTTTCATATTAATTCTAGGCATAATATTAGAAATAACATCTTCTATTTCATCAAGTTGCTTTTCTAAAATATTTAAGTCTTTAGCTATTACAACTAAATAATAAATACTAGAAACCGTATAATGATTATCTTCTAATTCTTCTATTAATCTTTTACTTTCTTCAAGCAACTTATATTTTCTTTCATCATTTTCATAATAATTAATTAAATCTGTTAAATTTATTTTATTACTATTTAGATTAATTTTTTGATCTAGTTTATAACATTTTAAAGTAAGACCTTTAATTTGATAAAGACTTTTTAAAGCGTAAAAAAAGTTTTCTTTTTCCGATTTACTAGTTAAAGATAAATCTATTGCTTTAACCTCAATTAAAGATGCAACTTCACCAGTTTTTAACTCTATTAAACCATCATCTGCAATAGATTTAACATTTGAAAATATTTGCGAATTTTTAATTCTTCCTTTCATTTGCTTTTTTATTACAAATTTAGGCTTTTCTTTTTCAAGTTTTTTCTTTTGATTTTCTAAAACTTTTTCTTTATTTGCTTTTTTTACTTCAGGGAATAATCCCATATTATCACCATCACTTTCATTTTAAATATTTTGTTATTTGTTTCATTTTATTTTCTTTAGTATCTTCATTAAAATAACAATAATTTTTATTTTTAAAAACGTATTTTAATGAAAGAATCATAATTTTATACATACGATTTTTGTTAGACATATTAATAGGAATAAGTAAAAATGCACAGATAGAAAAGAAAACCAATGCTTGAATTTTTAAATTAGTGAAAGCAAATAAAACTAAAAATATTATTAGCATTGGAAGTCCTATATATAAATCTGTCATTTCTATATACTTTCCTAAAGTTTTTTTAATACTTTTAATTGTTATATACAAACTATCACATCCTTGTCCTATATCTATTACGATACATATTTCTTTGTGGCATTATAGACCTTACTGCTTCGCTCATATTTTCACGACCATGATTCCGTAAATTTTTGCCTATATTAGATGGGGTAGATTTTTTAATATTACTACCAAATTTTTCAATGGTGTTACCAATTCCACTACTGACTTTATTAGCAATTGAATTACTTACGGAAGAACTATTATTTTTTATACTACTTCCAAATTTAGAAATTGTACTACCTGCTTTATTAACTAATTTATTTCCACCAAGTCTACCAACAGCAGATGCTCCTGCTCCTAAACTAAAAGCACTTACACCAGTTATAGCACTACCTCCAATATGAGTGGCACTAGACATTGCATGACCGTAACTCATTAAACTCATAAGTTGCTCACGACCAGAATTTGCTGAAACATTTGCACCAATAAATCTATTAATAACTTGACTACCAGTAAGCAAGAATGTTCCACAACCAATGAACATTAATGATTTTAATGCCATGTCTTTAAATCCAGAATCGGCAAAAAAAGTTGTACTATTTATTGACTGCATTACTATTACAGTAATACCTATAATCATCATGACAACTGCACTTTGTAAAATCAAAGATACTAATTGTTCTATTACTGCTGATCTTCTTTGTTTATTACCTATCGATGTAGCAAACACAATAGGGCTTATGATAAATAAAAATAAAAATTCTATTTGCCTACGAGCCAACATCATGCCACTAAAGAATAAAGCATAAAGAAAAAATCCACCAACAATAATTGCCATTAGCCAATTAATATCATATTTATAATCTTTCTCATCTGGTAATATCCAACGACTAGAAGTAACATACTTATCGTTAAACATTCTTTTTTTAGTAAAATTATCATTTTCAAGATTTTCAACTATATTCTCATTTTGAAATTCATCACTATTTTTATAACCATCTGAATGGGTAATATACATACTAAGCATAGAATCCGATATTGTTGTACCATTATTAGTAAACATAGATGAAGTATAGCCACTAAGTTTCATTGAAAAAGAATTTGCTTGTGAAAATAAAAAAACACTCATTAACACAAGCACACCACATTTTATTATTTCTATAACTATTTGATTAGTAGATAGTCCATCTTCTGGCTCAAGTATTTTCATAACAAATTTCCATATTACGAATAAAGCCAATAATGTTATAGCAATAGCAATTATTCCAGTATGAAAATTAGAAAAGATAGAATTATCAGAAACACTATCAACTATATCATATAAATTAAGTTCTCTTATTATATTAAATAAAGTATCAATCAAATTATATATAAAGTCTATTATTGCCCAGCCTAATCTTCTAAGAAGATCTAAAGCCCCTAACATATATCAAATTCCTTTTCTTTAGTTTTTTCATAACACTTTAATGCTTTTTTTGATAAATCTGCTAAATAATTGTAATCTATTAAATCGACAACAGTCTTACCATGATTATCTTTCCAATAGTAAAGATTTTTTGAATTTGCACCCATAACTAAACCCATACAGTCTTCACCAGAAACAATATCATCAAAAACTTCTTCAAATTCATAATCTGTATTATTGTTTGAATCAGCATATTCATAAAAAGTATTAATTAATTCATTATGATAATTTAGGACTTGATTAGGTTTTTTAGAATATTTTTTTTCAAGAGCTAATACTTTATTTTTTAATTCTTTTAAATCCATATAAAGCAACTCCTAGAATAAACTAATAATTAAGTTTACTAAAGAAATAGCTAATATAATTCCGACAATACCAAACATAGTTTGTATAATTCTTTGTTTCACGTGTTGTTTTCTATCTACATCTGCAACTGCATACATAATAAAACCAACAACTAAAGAAACACCTGCTAATGCTATGCCAATTCGTAAGCACCAGTCAGTAACAGTTTTGATGGCACTTAATATTGAATCAATGTTATAATTGCCACCATCTAATTTAGATATTGCAAGTAGATTAATAGAGTTTCTTATATTAAAAAGAAACTTACCTATTAATTTAAGCAATAGTCATTCTCCTTACATAAATAATAGTTTTCAATATATCAATCCTCCTCTTTAATAAATAAAAAGCAAATAATTGCAATGAAAAACAACTATTTGCTTTAATGTAAAAACTATATTTCTTTTTCATCAACATTTTCTTTTTTCTTGGAACTTCCTATAAAAGAAATCTTATCAGCAATAAATTCTAATTCAGAATATTTACCTTTTTCTTTTTCTACTTTTCTTTCTTGAATATGACCTCCTACAGATATGACATCGCCTTTTTTGCAATATTCGGT
>CANRHC010000011.1 GCA_947630305.1 uncultured Bacilli bacterium | reverse complement strand
GGAAAAGTAAATTATTATGGAAATGCCGATTTAATATTTGTTTTTTATAAAGAAGATCAACTATTAGATGAAATGCCCAAGAAAGGAAATAGTGAAAAATTAGTTTTTGATCATGGAACATGTGATAATGGAGCAACAATTGAATGGAATGAAAATGAATGGGCCCCTTTAGTAAAAGGACTTAATCAAACAAAAACAACATGTAGTTTATATTTTACGGAAAATAAAGAATATTATGTATCAAGTAATGGAAGTGATGGTGCAACTGGTGAAAAAGATAGTCCATTATTAACAATCAAAAAAGCTTATGAAAATATAAATAAAAAAGGAACAATAAAATTATTAAGTAATGTAGTAGAAGAAGAAGGATTAGTATTTAATGGAAAAGAGATAACCATAACAAGTGAAGATGAAACATATGAAATTCAAAGAGGAAATAGTTTAACAAATAAACCAATATTAGAAATAAACAATCAAACAAATTTAACTATAAACAACGTTATATTTAATGGATTAGAAATAGAATCAACTAAAAGCTTAATAGATGTTAACAATTCAAGTTTGACTATAAATGAGGGAACAATAATTGAAAATGGAATTAATAATAATGGAATTGCTGGAGGATTATATTTAAAAAATACATCAACTATTATTAATGATGGAATAATAAGAAATAATTCCTCAATCCAAGCTGGAGGAGGATTATCATTGTATGGCGGTTCATTAACAATAAATGGTGGTCAGATAATTAATAACAATGCAATATTTGGTGGTGGAATAGAATTAGTTAATAAAGTAGATTTTACCATGAACGGCGGGAATATCACAGATAATAAAGGAAATAGCAGTGCTTCAAATGGAGCAGGAATACATATTAATTCAAATGGACAGGATGGTTCAACAATTAAAATAAATGATGGAATAATTTCTAAAAATATATCACAAGGGAATGGAGGAGGAATAGGAGTATCAGTAAATTGCGGTGAAATAACACTAGATATAACCGGAGGAAAATTTTTAGAAAATGAATCAGTTGGAGTTGGTGGAGGCTTTTATTTAAGTAATGGAATAAAAACAAATTTAACAATAAGTGGAGGAACATTTGAAAATAATAAAGCATCTTATGGCGGAGGCATATATCTACATTCTGAAAAAGAAGGAGAAAGTGTTAATAATATATTAGAAACTGTCATTAAAGGAAATAATGCCATAAGTGGAGGCGGACTATATATTCAATCAACAGTTAAAAATGCTATTTTTAATATTGATGGAGCAACAATTGATGGCAACGTTGCCACTGTAACAAATGGATCAGGAGGAGTAGGAGGTGGAATAAGGTTTAACGGTACAAATCATCAATTAACAATATCAAATGTTAATATTTTAAATAATCAAGCCTATAATGGGGGCGGAATATATATTGATGGAAAAATGATATTTAATAGTGGAAAGATAGAAAAAAATAAAGCACAAAATGGAGGCGGAATATATTTATCAATAAGTGAATTAGATATGAATGATGGATTTGTTAATGGAAATGAAGCAAACTTAGATGGAGGTGGAATTTTTATTAATACAAATAGTCAAAATGGCGGAGTATTTAATTTTAATGGCGGAGAAATATCAAATAATACATCAAATAATCGTGGTGGAGGCTTAAAATATTATACGTATAATGGAGAGACTACTATAAATTTAAAAGGAACAAACTTTATTGGAAATACAGCAGGAACATTTGGAGGCGGAATAGATATTGAAAATAAAAATCCTCTACATTTTGAATTAAGTGCAGGAAGTATAAATGAAAATAAAACTTTAACAAATTCCGGAGGCGGAATTTATATATCAGCTCTTGGCGAAAACAATATTTATAATATAACCGGAGGCACATTAAATAATAATATCGCAACTGATTCTGGAGGAGCAATAAGATATATTTTGAATGCTTCAAATAATACTTTAAATATATCAAATGTCATAATGAGTGGAAATCAAGCCGAAAATATGGGAGGAGCAATGTTGCTTGGTGCTGCTACAAATACAAATTATACAAATAATATAGTAAATTTAATAAGTGGTGAAATATCAAATAACATTGGAACAAACTATGCAGGAGGAATAATAGTTGATTCTTTAAGTGAATTTAATATGAGTGGAGGAAACATTATCAACAATACTTGTACATCAAAAACTGGAACAGGAGGTTTATACGTTTCAAATAATGTTTTAAAATATAACAAAACCGGTGGAACAATAAATGGAAATAATCCAACAGATGTCGGAGGAATTGCCACTAAATAAATACTTAAAACTTTTTAATTAAATTAAAGGACTATTGAACAATTAATTATTCAACAGTCCTTTTTCTATTTAAAAAATATAAATTTTTTCATTAAATCCTAAAAAGATTTTATTAATCCCTTTAGTAAAATTTAAAAATAGGTTATAATTTTTATAAGACATAGTTTTTTCTTAAAACTTGATATGGGAGGTTTAATATGTTTCATGAACTTATATATTCTAAGATGATGGATTGGTATTCAAGTGATGAATGTAAAATTAAAGATATAATTAATTATATTATAAAAAACGATAAAATGAGAGATGCCCAAATTGAATCAATTAAATTATATTTGTTTTTCAAAATTTATTGTCAAAATTTACCTTTATCCAAATTATTTTTTGAGGGCTATTTTTTGAAATATTTGGATATAGATTCTATGTCTATTTCTAAACAATTTAGAGATTTTTTATCTGAAAATAAAGGAGCTAGGCAATTATACGAAATAGCTTTAACAAATGATAATTTTAAATCATTAAAAAGTTATATAGAATCCAATTATACTAATATTGATTATAAGAAAATATTTGATAATTTTTTTCATAATACTGATTATGCTGATTATATTTACTCTCTTCCAATGGGAGCTGGTAAAACTTTTTTGATGTCTGCTTTTATATATTTAAATTTATATTTTGCCCTTAAAGAACCATCCAATAATTTATTTGCTCATAATTTTATTGTCCTAGCCCCTAGTGGTTTAAAGTCATCTATTATTCCTAGTTTAAAAAATATTAAAAATTTTGATGTATCTTGGATTATTCCCGAACCAACTGCCTCTAAGTTAAAAAATATGATTCAATATGAAATATTAGATGAAGTTAAAACTAATAATAAAAGTAATAAAACTAAAAATCCTAATGTTCAAAAAATTTCCCAATATCAACCTTATAAAGATATGTTTGGCATTGTATTTTTAACTAATGCAGAGAAAGTAATTCTTGATAAATTTGAAATCAAAAATCAACAAATTCATCTAAATTTTGAAAATCCTGAAGTAAAATATGAATATAAAATTGCTAATGAATTAAGAGAGACAATTGGTAAAATTCCCAACAAAGCTATATTTATTGATGAAGTTCATCATGTTGCAAGTGAAAATATTAAACTTCGTCAAGTAATATCTAATTGGTCCAAAAATAAATATGTCTGTGAAGTTGTTGGTTTTTCTGGTACTCCTTATCTAGATAATAAAGAAAAAATTAAAATAAATGATAAAATAACTATTGAAAATGAAGATATTCCTAATACGATATATTACTATCCTTTAATAAAAGGTATTGATAATTTTTTAAAAAAACCCAAAATAATTTCCTCATCTGATAATAACATTTTAAATATTATAAAAGAAGGCTTAGATGATTTCTTCACTCATTATTTAAATACAACCTATGATGGCCTAACAAGTAAAATAGCTATTTATACAGCTCGGATCGATACTCTTGAACAAGTCGTTTATCCTTTTGTCGTAAAATATGTATCTTCCTTAAATCTAAATCCAAATGAAGTAATTTTAAAATATCATAAAGGTAATAAAAATTATACCATCCCCAAAGAAAATGAATTAGAATTTGCCTCTTTAGATACTAAACTTTCTAAAAAAAGAATTATCCTCTTAGTAGGTATCGGTAAAGAAGGTTGGGATTGCAAAAGCCTTACTGGTGTCATTTTATCTCAACAAGGATGCTGTCCTAAAAAAATGGTCTTACAAACAACATGTCGATGCTTAAGACAAGTAATAAAAGGCCAAAAAGAAACAGCCTTAATTTATCTTAATAGCGATAATGAAAAAGAATTATCTAAACAATTAAAGAAAAATCAACATATTACAATTAAAGATTTAGAATCCACATCATTCCAATCAAATAATATTATTAAACGTTTTAATCGAATGGATAAATTAAATATTTCCAATATCAAATATTATCAATTTAATTTAAAATATGCTTCGGAAATTAAAGAAAAAGCTAATATATCTAAAAATTTAAAAAAAATATTAACAAATCCTAATATCAAAGAAAATATTTTAATAAAAGAAATTGATTTAAATGGTAAGACTATTAGTAATAATGTCAATACTATAATTTATGGTGATGAGATTACTTATAGTAAATGGCTATTAAATATAATTAAAGAAAGTTTTGGCTTTATTGATTTTAAAAAACTAAAACCTTATGAAAAAGAATTAAAAAAAATATATAAATTAATTACTAGTGATAATAAATTAAATATGGTCTATAATCACATATTAATTAATTCGTTAATTAGAAAATCTTTTTATGATCAAAGAAAATTAACAACCATTAAAGAAGAAATATTAAAAGATTCCAGTATTTTAACCATTAAAAATATTCCTGATATAGAATGTAAAAATATTGAATTAAAATATCCTGATGATCTAATTGTTAAAGAAATTTTAGATAAAGATAATAATATTAAAAAAATTGATTTAGAATCTTTAACTAAAGAAGAAATAATAAAATTAGCTAAAGAAAATCCTGAATTATTAACTAATTTAGGTAAAGAAAAAATTGAAGTTAAATTAAGTAATAAAACATTTCATTATATACCTTATATTTTTTCCCAAAGTTCTTTTGAAAAATCATTTTTTCAACAAATATTAACTTTAGATAAATTTCAAAATAGTGATTTACAAGTATATTATAATGGTGACAAAAATATTTCTTCATTTAAAATTGAATGTTTTAAAAAAGAAAATAAAAAGATTACTAAAGTTGGTTTATATACTCCTGATTTTCTAATCATCAAAAAAGATCTAAATAAAGTTTTAATCATTGAAACTAAAGGTCAAGGCTTTAAAAATGAACAAGGTTTTATGGATCGTAAAAATTATATTGAAAAATTTTTTATTCCGTTTAATAATAAATTAATGGGATATGAGAAATTTGATTATCTTTATATTGAAGATACATTAAAAGAAAATGAAATTATTTCATTATTAAATGATAAAATAACTAATTTTTTTAAGGAGGAAAAATAATGGCAGTTAAATATGTACCATATTATAAAGAGCCAATAAGTGGTCAAGCCTTATTAGATAATTTTACTAGAACTAAAAGAACATTAAAATATGCTGATAATGAAAAAGTAATTGAAAAAATTGAAAGAGGATTGCCTTTATATGAAACTGTAGTTACTGAAGTAGTTGGTCAAAATCCAGATAATTTAGTTATTAGAGGTGAATGTCTTTCAGCATGTGCTTATCTTAAAGAAAATAATATTAAAGTTGATTTAGTTTATATTGATCCACCTTTTGCTAGTGGAGCAGATTATGCTAAAAAAATCTATATTAGAAAAAATCCTAAAATTGCTAAAGCAATTAAAGAAGCCGATCAAACTCTTGATGATGAAGAATTAAAATCATTTGAAGAAAAAATGTATGGTGATATATGGAATAAAGAAGCTTATCTTAATTGGATGTATGAAAATTTAATGGCAATTAAATCAGTAATGAGTGATAATGCCTCAATATATGTTCATCTAGATTGGCATATTGGCCATTATGTTAAAATTTTAATGGATGAAATTTTTGGCGAAGATAATTTTAGAAATGAAATAATTTGGACTTTTGGGGGCAAAGGTTTATCTAATTCTAAAACTAATTTTGTTCGAAATTTTAATGCTATTTATTATTATGGTCTATCAAATGATTCTTATCTAAATTTAAGATCCGGTAATATAGCCAAATCAGTTATAGATAGATTTGGTAAATATATGGATGAAAATGGTCGTATTTATTTTCGGGATTTAGAAAATTCTGGTGAAAAAATAGAATTACAAAAAGCTAAAAAAGCCTTTATAAAAGCTAATGGTAAAGAACCAACATCCGATGATATAGCAAGAGATTATGGCACTTATGGATCCTTACTTAAAGATGTATGGAACGACATCCCAATCGTTAGACAAAATGATTTTTATAATGAATATGTTGATTATGCAACCCAAAAACCAGAAAAACTACTTGAAAGAATAATAAAATCATCTTCAACTGAAAATATGGTTGTTGCCGATTTTTTTGGCGGAAGTGGCGTGACAGCTAAAGTAGCCAATGATTTAAATCGAAAATTTATTCATGTCGATGTTGGCATAAACAGTATTGAAACAACTAGAGACAGACTTATCTCATCCAAAGCAAACTTTAAAATATTAGACATCAAAGATGGTGTTAATTTATATCGAAATCCTATCCAAACTATGGAAAAATTAAATAAATTAATTCCCGGTTTAGTTAAAGATGATACCATTGATAAATTTTGGGAAGGTATCATCTTTGACAGCGTACTTGGTAAAATTCCTGTTTATGTGCCAAATTTAATGGATTCTTCAACTAAAATATTAGATATAGTTATGATAAATAAAATTATTAATCAAGAAATAATTAAATTAGATGATACGATAAAAAAAGTTATTATCTATTATATTGATATTATTGATCAAAAAGAAATCAAAGATTTTATTAAAGATAATTTAAAAATTGACATTGAAATAGAACTTAAAGATTTAAAAGAAATATTAAGTGAAACTATTGTAGATGATATAATTGAATATCATATTGATTCTAACAAATTATATATCGATACATTTATAAGTGATAGACTTTATCGAAAAATTGATGAATATAATGAAAAAATAAAATTACAAACAAATAAAAAAACAACTAATATCGAAATAAGTCCTGAAGGTCTTGAATTAATTGAATTAATATCCTTAGATTGTACATCTAAAAAAGGGCCATGGCATAGTGATGAAGAAATAAAAATTGATAAATTAGGTTATATTATCAATAAAGGTGTTAAAACAGATGCATTCTTTGATGGAACAATTGCTTTCAAAAAGAAACCATTAAGAATAAAAGTAAGAAATATTTCTGGTGATGAATCAATTACCATCATAAAATAAAAAAATTTATATGAAGAATTATAAAAAATCTGGATTATACCTTGCCAATTAATTCTATAATGATAATTTTTGATACAATATAACTGTTAAATTTGAAATAGGTGATCAGTCTGAAAAAAAATATTTTATTTATTATATTTATCTTTTTTAATATTTACTTTTTATATAAATTTAATTATCTTCCTCATAAAAAATATACTAATAAAGATTTTGGCATTGAACCGTATATTAGTTTAATAGACAAAGATAAAGATGGTATTGATGATCAAACTGATATTTTAAATAATGTCAGAAAATATATTGAAACTAAACCAAAATATAAAAGTAAATATTATACAACTGGTTATCCCAATGATCAATTTGGAGTATGTACTGATGTTATAGCTTTTGGGCTAAAAGATGCTGGATATGATTTAATGACTTTAGTTAATGAAGATATAAAAAATAATCCTAAGAAATATAACATTGAAATTATTGATGAAAATATTGATTTTAGAAGAGTAAATAATTTAAAAATTTATTTTGATAATAATGCTATAGAGTTAACAACTGATATTTCTAAAATAAAAGAATGGCAAGGTGGCGACATAGTTGTATTTAAAAAGCATATAGGAATAATTTCTGATAAAAGAAATAAAAAAGGAATTCCTTTTATTATCCATCATGCAAGTTCAATTCAAAAATCCTATGAAGAAGATATTTTAGAATTAAAAAAAGATATAGTAGGTCATTATCGAATAAGTTAAAATATGAAAGGAAAATATTATGAAAAAGATTATTTTAAAAGTTGATGGAATGACTTGTTCTGCGTGCTCTAATCATGTTGAAAAATATCTAAAAAAGCAAGAAGGTATTATTGATGTTTCCGTAAATTTAGTTTTAGGACAAGCCCTTATTTATTATGAAGACAATATAAGTCTTGAAACCCTAAAAAATTTTATTAATGCATCAGGATATAAATTTGGTGGAGTATATGATGAACATGAAGAAAATAAAAAAGATCATAACAAAATTTACTTAATTATCTTAGGGATTTTAATTATCCTTATTATGTATATTTCTATGTCTCATATGCTTCATTTACCTGTTATACCCTTTTTAAATATGATGAATCAGCCTATTAATTATGCCCTATCATTATTTATCCTTACTATTCCATATTTAATTTATGGTCGAGATATTATTTTCTCAGGTATCAAAAATTTAATTCATAAATCTCCCAATATGGATACATTAGTAACTCTTGGAGTATCAATTAGTTTTTTATATAGTAGCGTTAATATGTTATTAATTATTTTAAACCATCATATTTTAGAAGATAATTTATATTTTGAATCTGTTTGCATGATTATTTTTTTCATTAAACTAGGTAGATATATTGATAAAAATAGTAAAGAAAAAACTAAAGAAGCTATTAAACAATTAGTCCAAGTAACTCCTTTAAGTGCTTTACTAAAAAAAGATGGTAAAGAACAAGAAATAACTATAGATGAAGTTAAAATAGGTGATGTTTTAATTGTTAAACCGGGAATGAAAGTTGCAGTTGATGGTGAAATTATAAGTGGATCTGCTCATTTTGATGAATCATTTATTACTGGTGAATCTAAACAAGTCAAAAAAGGTATTAAAGATCAAATAGTTGCTGGATCAATTAATTATGATGGAATCGTTGAATATAAAGCTTTAAAAATTGGCCAAAATTCAACAATTTCTGAAATGGTTCATTTAGTTCTTGAAGCAAGTAATTCTAAAATGCCTATTTCAAGAATCGCTGATCAAGTAAGTTCTTTTTTCACCCCAATTATTATACTATTAGCAATTTTAACTTTTATTTTTCATATCTTTCTTCAATCATCCTTAAATACTAGTTTAATTCATATGGTAACTGTATTAGTTGTAGCCTGCCCTTGCGCTTTAGGCTTAGCAACTCCTCTAGCCATCGTAGTTTCAATCGGAAATTCAGCCCAAAAAAATATTCTCATAAAATCTAGTGAAACTTTAGAAATTGCCTCTCATATTGATACAATCGTTTTTGATAAAACAGGAACATTAACTTATGGAAATCTAAATGTTAGTAAATTTTATAATTATTCTAATTATAGTGATGATGATTTATTAAATATTGTTGCAAACATTGAACAAAATTCACCTCATCCGATAGCCAAATCATTTAATAAATTTAATATAAAAAAATTAAAAGTTACTAATTACGAAGAAATATCAGGTAAAGGTATTAAAGGAAAAATAGGTAATAAAAGTTATTATTTAGGAAATAGTAAAATTCTAAAAAATAATATTCATGAAAAAGATGAAAATGATTTATCTATTAATGGTAATAGTATTATATATATTTTAGAAGATGACAAAATAATTGGTTTAATTGGCGTGAAAGATATAATTAGAAAAGAATCAAAACAAACCATAAATATGCTAAAAAAATTGGGATATAATGTTATAATGCTTACCGGTGATAATGAAATAACTGCTAAAATTATTGGTAATGAACTTGGAATAGATCATATTATTTCTAATGTAATGCCTAAAGATAAAACAAAATATATTAAAGAACTTCAAAAAAATAATAAAAAGGTTGCCATGGTAGGAGATGGTATAAATGATGCTCCATCACTTGCAACAGCAGATATTGGTATTAGTTTTAAAAGTAGTACCGACATTGCTACAAATTCTTCTAATGTAATTATTACCAATGATAATATTAACCGTATTTTAACCTTTTTTGATATAGGTAAGAAAACCTTAAAAAATATAAAACAAAATTTATTTTGGGCCTTTTTCTATAATATATTAATGATACCTCTTGCCATGGGCTTATTTGGTTTAGAAATAAATCCAATGATAGCTAGTGCATCAATGATGATTTCAAGTTTATGTGTTGTCTTTAATGCATTAAGATTAAGAAACGTTGGTAATTAAAGGTATTTTTTAACAATAAGCAGTTTTATGATATTTTAATATAAGAGGTGATTTAAGATGCAAAAATATTTTGATAAAGCATTAGAACTTGCTAAACTAGGAGTTAAAAATTTAGAAGGTGGACCATTTGGTGCAGTTATTGTTAAAGACAATAAAATAATTGGCTATGGAAATAATAAAGTTTTAAAAGAAAAAGACCCAACTGCCCATGCTGAAATAATTGCTATTCGTGATGCTTGTCAAAGATTAAATACTTTTGATTTAACTGATTGTATTATTTATTCCACTAGTGAACCATGTCCGATGTGTCTAAGTGCAATTATATGGGCTAATATTAAAGAAATTTATTTTGCAACTAATAGAAAAAAAGTTGCAGAAATAGGCTTTCGTGATGATATGATATATAATTATTTAGAAAATAAAGAAAAAGATATTTTAAAAATTCATCAAATTGAATATAAAAAATGTTATGAACTACTTGAAAGTTATAATCATGAAATTTATTAAACTTCAAAAAGTAAGAAAAAATATAGTTTAATATAGCAGTTGAAATTCCTGGTGAAGAAACAAAAAATGTTTGGTTAGAAGCAAGTAACAGACTTTTAATTTTTAATCAACTAATCGTAAAAAAATGACTTTTGAAAATATTATAATATCTAAAAAACATTCGCGGATTTTATAATCAAGATATTATAAAAGTTATAACTGGAATGCGAAGAAGTTGCTTCTTCAAATTATGAATGAATTAAAAGAACAGCCATCTCTTATAATAAAGTTCATCTTAGCAAAAACTAGCATACACATGTATGCTAGTTTTTGCTAAGAATCAGAAGTTAATGATTTTGTAAAAGTTTTTTTTCTAATAAAGAAACACACGTATATATCAAAAAAGATAAAATGATTAAAATTGTAATACCAGCCATAACAACATTTAAGTTAAAAACTTGTGTACCGTATATGATTAAATATCCTATTCCTTTTTTACTAACTAAGAATTCCCCCATTATTACACCAATTATAGTCATAGTGCGAAATATATATGTTTAAGGCATTTAAAGACTAAACTTACAAGAATTGAGGTAAAAAAATGGGAAAAACACTTACTTGTCCTTATTGCAATAATAGAGATACATTAAAGGTTGTTTATTGCTACAGAGGACATAAAAAAAAGAAAAATGATGATATTAGTAATTTAGTAAAAGCTGGTACTATATACAGAAATGAAAAGCCAAGTTATAAAAAATATGATTTTGATGGTGAAAAAATAACTGCAACTCTATATAATAAATATTGTCCTAGTTGTGGTAGATATTTCCACTCTATTGGTAAGATGGCAGTAATAGATATAGATAAAGTAATTTTAATTTATTCAATAGATAATCAACTATTTAGATTTGATTTTAACTTTTTTAATAATAATAAAGCTACATATTTATGTAAACATAATTATGTGACAGTTGAGCAAGAGCATGCTTTAAGCCAAGCTGAACGATTTAACATATTAACAGGAATAAAAAAATCTAAAATGAATTTTTGGAATAAAGAATATAATTATAATAATTCATATAAATATAATTGGATAATAAAATTAGAATATCATAATGGGTTGAGTGAATGTTATTATGGATATGACCAAGTTCCAAATAATTGGAATGTATTTATATCAAATTTTAAAGTCATAATTTATAAATACGATCAAGCAAAATTAATTGATAAATTACAAAACTATGATTGAGATGGAAATTGACAGTCGGCATTTTATTCTAAAAAAGAAATAGTCATTTGATTATTTCTTTTTGTCTACTCTAATAAAATCAGTTCTATGATTTGGATTGTATTCTAACAATTTAGAACTAGTCATTTTTAATTTGGAATCTATATTTTTATTCATTCCATTTGCAATTTTATCAAGCATATCAATAGTTGGCTTTCTTTTGCAATTTTCTATTTGATTAACATATATTAGATTGCTCCCTATTTTTTCAGCAAATTTTTCTTGAGATAAATTATATTTTAAACGATAAAATTTAAAGTTCATTGAAAGAATCTCTTTGCTACTCATATTCATAAATTTTTAACCCTCCAATTTATTAACTATTTTATATAACTGTGATATAAAAGTCTTTATCACAACTGTTAAAGGATTTTGGTTTACTTTATAGATAAATTATTGTAAAATTTTATAAAGAATATGAGGTGAAAGGATGGCAGAATTTAAAGAATATTTTTATATATTTTGTATAGTTTTTTTGAGAATTATAATTATTTTTGGAATAGTTATTTTTATGTTTTTTTTAATCTCTTTTAATTATGATATGAGCATAATTATTGCCGACGCCATGAAAATACCCTATGATTACACTCTGACAATTATAAGTTTTGGATTTGCAAATAATATGACAATATTACTTACAATAACTGAAATATTTTTTATAGTTTTTCTTTTCTACAAGCTAAATAAATATAAATTTTTTAATAAAATATTTTCTAAATTTATCTGTATAATGGATGATTTTTATTTTGATTATTAATATTGAATAGAAAATATTAATAAAGTTGTTAAATCAGTTTTAGAAAGAGAGGTGAGTAAAATGCTAGATAAAGTAGTTTTAAGACTAATTGAAGTATTAAAAGAAAAAGAAATTATTAATAAAAATGAAAATGATAATGATAAAGTAATTAGTGCATTATCTAAAAAAACAAATATTTCGTTAAATACATTAACAAATATTATTTATAAAAAGAGTAAAACAATACAACTTGATTGTTTATATCAACTTTGTAGAGAATTAAATATTGATATGGTTTACTTTTTTGATTCAAAAATTTTTAATTAAGTTTTGTAAAACATAATAAAAATATTTACATTAATAGCATTATTAAATTTCTAAACTAATATATAATATTTATGATATAATTAATATATATATTAAAAGCAAAGCTATTGTATTGGTTTGAGAGGTGTATTTATGTATTGCGATGAATGTGGATTTAAAAACAAAGAAACAGCAAAATTTTGTAAAAAATGTGGTGCAAGTTTGGCAGAAGAACAAGAACAATTAATTGAAAAAGAAAGTATCGAAAAAGTATTAGAAGAAGATTTTGATAGTTCCCAAGATGAAATGAAATTAAATAAAAAACAATTATTGGAATATCTTAATATGGGAAAAGAACTTGAAATAAATAAATTAGGTTTAGAAAATGGAATTAAAGATTTAGAAAATCTTGATAAAAAGAAATACAATGATATAGTAAAACCATTAAAGAAAAATGAAAAACCGATTTTTAGTGCGTTTCCATCTATATCAATTGCTTTAGTAATAGGTATAGTAGTTTTACTTGCTATTCCTACATTTATTATTGTTATGGTGAATTATCGCAAATATTATGATAGTTTATTTTCAAAATGGTTTGCATGGGATTTTCCAGAATTATTTGCATCCGTGCCAATTACTTTAGTAATATTGTTAATATTGGCTGTCGTATTAGTAATTGTATTTGCAATTGTTGAATTTATTTTACATAATACTATTGGTAGAAAAAAATATTCAAATAAGATGAAAGAATATAAAAAAGAAAATGAACAAATAGATAAAACAAATGCTAATCAACTAATTCTTTATAATGAAAATAAAACAATTATTGATAACAGAATAAGTAATGCTAAGCAAGATTTAAAAGATGTTGAAAAAACTATGAGCAAATATTATGATTTGGATGTTATTTACCCAAAATATCGTAATTTAGTAGCTATCACGACGTTTATTGAATATTTGGAATCAGGAAGATGTAAATCTCTTTATGGTTATACAGGTTGTTATAACGTATATGAACAAGAATTAAGACAAAATACTATAATTGGAAAATTAGATCAAGTTTTAATTCAATTAGACCAAATAAAAAAAGTTCAATTTGCAACATATCTTGCTATTCAACAGAGTAATGCAATTCAAAGTGCAATGTTAAATACTTGTAATGAAATGTTAGATGAAACTAGAAGAGAAAATGCCATGTTAGAAGCTAAAGAACAAGATACAAAAATAATAAAAAGAAATAGTGAAATTATGACTACTATATCGGAATTAAATTATATTAAGCACAATTAAAAGGAGGTGATTTAGAAATGAAAAAAAGTGTTTTAAATATTTTATTTATAGGAATTTTAACTATGTGTTTAACTGGTTGTGGTTCAAACTCTAGTAAACCAAATACAAATGATGTTGTTGCAGATTTAAATAAACTAATGTCTGACTGTGTTTCGCAAAATGATATTGCAAACTGTAAAAGAAATGATAAATTTCAAGCTTATCTTGATACATACTCTAATTATAGTTTATTAAATGCTTCTGATAATGAATTTACAACTAAACCACAAGAACCAAATAGTTTATTTTCTTATGGGGCATCTACTGGTGGTATGTGTGGATATAATAATATCCTTATTTATAGTGAAGATGGTGATAGCTACTATTCAGTTTCTATGAGTTGTGAAAAAGTTGATTCAGTTCCTAATTTTGAAAACGCAACTGAATTAAAATAGAATTAATAAAGCCGAAATTTAGTAATTTTAAAAAAATATTATGAATTTCGGCTATAAATTTAATTTGTATTGAAAGAGGTATACTTATGAAAAAACATAAAAATAAAAATAAATTGATAAGTAAAGATGTTATTTTAACATTTATTTTTGGTGTTTTAACTGGTCCAATAGTATTGGGTATTTTATATCTAATTACTTTATTTTATAAAACAAGTAACATTTTCATAATAATTATTTTATTATTAATAGCTACTATAATATATAAAGTGATAAGTTTATTTATAATATCAAAATTAAGTGAAAGTGATATTGCAGATAGAATTGGAGTAATTTCTATTATAAGTATGTTTGTTACTTATGTAGTATGTTTTCACTTTTTTAGTAATGAGGGATGGATTAGTTCAATTATTATGGCCGTTATTCCTTTAATCTTTCAAGCTATTATTTTTATGAAAGATGGCGATTTTGGACCTGGACCAACAAGTAATACTTATAATACTTATAATAGTTATAATGATAAACCTGTAACTGTTGAAAAAAATATTTGGGGAGATAATGTATATAAGAAAGGCAACAAAGTAATAGGTGTTGGTGAAAAAAATATATTTGGTGATGAGGTAATAAAGGATAAATCTGGAAATAAAAAAGCAACAATTGAAAATGATTTTTTTGGAACAAAAGTTAAAGATAGTAAAGGAAAAGTGCAATATGAAGTTGATAAAGGTTTTTTTGGGGATACACTTAAAGGAAAAAATGGCAATGATGATTATAATATAGAAAAAGGTTTCTTTGTTGATACAAAGTTTACTAAAAAGAAAAAGTAATAGGTGAATATAATGAAAAATAAAATTTTAAATATATTTATAATTATTGTTTTGATTTTAGGTATAGCAACAGGATGTGGTTCAAAAAAAGAAAGTAGTATTATAAATGATGATACTGAAAATAATTCAATTAATAATGAACAAAAAGTAGATATTATAGGGGAATGGAAAGCAACAAAAACAAATAATGATGATTATTCTTTAAGCTATGTATATGGAACATCTATAACAACTAGTAACAGTTTAGTATTTAATGAGGATGGGACATATAAATTGTATTTAGGAAGTTCATATTCCCAAAGTGGTGAATATACTATTGATGGATCAAATATAAAAATTCAAGCAAAAACTTTTGATACATCAGATAATAAAATTATTGATAATTTATTAATAGAAAATAACCAAATAATATTAAAAGAAACAACTGATAATGATACACAAGTAGATATTATATTTGAAAATATAAATAATATTTCACAAGATATATCAATACAGCAAAACAGTGAAAATGTTAATAATAATTCAAATGAAAGCAATAATAATTTAGATTATATAAAAGTTGGAAATAGTAATGTTAAATATGGAACATATAGAGGTCAGGCAGGTGCGACAGGTGAATTACTAGTGTTATATAAAAGTGGATATGCATCATGGAATGGAAAAACATATAAATTTTATATTGAAAAATATAATTTTGGACAAGATTCTTCTTCTACTTCGTTAGAAGACGCAATAGTTCTAAAAGATAATTCTAATAATATAGTTTATGCCTTATATGTAGAAAATGATGGAACATTAAATAATGATCCAGATAAATATATTTTTGAAAAATAGATTTATTGAATCTATTTTTATAATAACAAAATATTTGCTTTTAGTTAAAATTTAACTGTTAAAATTGACATTTAATATATTTTGATGTAGTATATAAACCAATTTTAGGGGTGATAATTGTGTTCAACCTATATGATTTAAGAAATAATTTTACTTACTATTATGATTTCTATATTTCTGCGAAAGAAAAAAATTATGCTGAAGCAGGAAGAAAAAATAATGTATCTGGTTCTAGTTTAACAAGAAGTGTTAAAGAATTAGAATCAATATTAAATTTATCTTTGGTAAATACAAATAATAAAGGTTTTGAACTTACATTAGACGGAGAAAGATTATTTAAAAATCTTGAAAAATTTTTTGATAGTATTAATGTCTTTACAAGTGAAGAATTGCTTTCTAATTTAGATGTTGTTGTGACTATTGGAACAACAAGAAATATTGCTGATTATGGTCTTTCAAAATTCCTAACTAAATTTATTAAACTTCATCCCGATATAAAATATAAAGTATTTATTGATAGTGCATCAAATTTAAATGATTATTTATTAAATCGTAAAATTGATGTTTTAGTAGACTATGTTCCAAATAACAATTATAGTGAAAAATTTGATATGGAAATAAAATCTATCACTCAATTTAAAACTTGTTTTGCTTGTTCTAAACCTTATTATGAAAAAATAAAAAATGATATACACTCTCTAAAAGATTTATCTAATTATAAATTAGTCGTATCAGGTAGTTCTCGTAGACGACAGATATTAGATGATTTTTTACAAGTATATAAAATTAAACTTACACCACAACATCTTATGCCTGATTCTAAACTTATGGCAGATTTTATAAAAGAAAATGATTATATAGGATATTTTATGGAAGATGAATTAGATGAATATAATCTTGTTAAAATTGATTTAAAAGAACAAATGCCTATTAATCCTATTGGAATAATATATCCTAAAAATGTAAATCGTGTTGTATTAGATTTTGTAAATATGGTAATAAGTGAAAGTGATAATATAAATTAAAGGTTCTAATAATAGACGATTAGATCTTTTTTTTGATATAATATTAGCGAAACAGATAGTAATTTGTATTTGGAGGTAAATTATGAAGTGCATTAAAACTATATCAGATGAAGATTTTGATTTAGAAATTAAGAAATTTGATAATCCTAGAATAAGATTTGGTGCTAGAGGCATTGTCTTTAATGACAAAAATGAGATAGCAATTTTAAACAAAGTTAATAAGAATGAATATAAACTTGTTGGTGGAGGAATTGAAGATAATGAAGATCCTACTATTGCTTTCAAAAGAGAAGTTTTAGAAGAATCAGGTTGTAAAATAGACATAGATGATTTTTTAGGTATTATTAAAGAGGAAAAATCACAAGACAATTTTATTCAAACTTCTTATGTATATGTAGCTCATGTTTTAGAAAATACTAATCAATTAAATTTAACTGAAAAAGAGCTTGATGAGGGAGCTAAACTTTTATGGCTAAACATAGAGGATGCAATGAAAGTTATAAAAGATTGTGAAAGTAATCTTGTTGCATCTAAATATGAAAATATTTATCATACTAGATTTATCGTTCGTAGAGATTATACTATTTTGAAATATTATTTTGATAAGTATATTAAATAATTAGTGCATTGCATTCTTGCATTGCACTATTTTTTTTTGATTAATGGAATCTATTCTTTTTGATTTATAATATAAATCAATTAAGGGAGGATTCTAAATGAAAAATGTTGCATTAGTTGGTATCGGACCTCACGCAAAAAGAATATATTTGCCATATTTTAAAAAACATAAAACTAATTTAGCATTGGTTATAGATTTAGATTCAAATAAGAATAGTATTAGAAAATACCTAGATGAAATTGGATTTAAAGAAACAAAAATTTTTACAATAAAAGATTCATATAAAGATTATGAACATTTGCCTAATGATATTTTTAATAATCTTGTATCTATATGTCAAGTATTTGAAATTACACATTTTATCATTTCTACAGAACCTAAAGCTCATTATATGTATTTAGAATTTGCTTTAAAAAACAATATAAATGTTTTAACTGATAAACCTATTACCGTTTCAAAAAATATGACTAATTTATCAAGTATTGAAAAAGTGAGAAAACAGTATTATGAGATATTAGATTTAGCAAAACATTCAAAAGGTACTTGTAAGATTATGTGTCAAAGACAATACCATCGTGGTTATGAAAAAATTAAACAAGTTTTAACTGATGTTGTCAATGAGTACAAACTTCCTATTACTAATATAGATATTTTTCATTCTGATGGTGCTTGGGAAATGCCCCACGATTTATTAAAAGAGAATCATCCATACTGCTATGGCTATGGTAAATTATTTCACAGTGGATACCATTTTATAGATTTATTAAGTGATTTTATTAAAATAAATGATTCACTTGGAGGTAATAAGAAAATAGTTAATGGTGATGTTTATTCTACTGTTTGCACTCCTAACGATGAAATGAATTTTTTAACTATTGAAGATTATAAAAGAATTTTTAAGAATCAAAAAGTTCCTAATTATTATAATGAAAACGAATATCCTACATTTAATAAATTTGGTGAAAAGGATTATCATGGATTATTAAATTTTTATAATAAAGATGGTTTTGTTATTACTACTGCTAATCTTAATTTATTACATAATGGTGTCTCGCGACGTTCTTGGATTGAAACTAGAGATTTTTATAAATCTAATGGGCGTATAAGACATGAGAGAATTAATATTGAAATTGGTCATCTTTTAAATATTCAAGTCCATTCTTATCAATCTAAAGAAATAAGTGATAGAACTAATAACGAAGAATCGGTCGGAGGACTTGAACATTTTGATATTTATTTCTTTAATAACCCATTAGTTGATAAAAAAACTTTCACGGAAATTCATCTTGGTGATATGTACTCTGATAAAGAGAAAAAAGAATTTTTAGGATATAATGAATTATCTCGTGAGATATTCCTAACTAATTTTTTAAGTAATAAAGATTGTAAAGGTGATATTAGAGATCAAGCTCTTGCTATTGAAATTTTATATGCTTGTGCTAAAGGAATTCATAATCATTACTCACATAAAAAGAAAGTTGAAAATATTGTCATTAGAAATGAATATACTTATCGTTTTATTGCTAAAAGATTAAAAAATTATTCAAACGATCTAGACAACGAATTAGATAATCAAGAAATTATTTCAAGCATTAATTATAATGACATATACACTTTTTATAATTTTATGAGATATGTTCCAGAAAAAAAATATTATCAGGTATTTATATCATTATATGATACTAAAGAAGTAGCTGGAAGTCTTTTAAAGAAAAGTTTTAAAAGTAAAGTTATTGCTTATTGTTATTATCGTATTTTAGATTATATCTTGACTCATAAGAAAATTACTTATATTGAAAACTTCATTGAAAAATTTTCGTAGTTTACTTTTCAAATATAATTAAATACGATTTGGTTTACTTTTCAAATACAAAAAAATCTAAATTCAGTCGATTTAGTTTATTGTTTTTATCTGTTATGGGTATATAATGTAGTAAAATGAGTTAATTCTGAAAGGAAATAACTCGTTTTTTGATTATATGATTTTTCTAATCTTGACATTTTAATAAATTGTATTAAAATAAGTCACATTACAGGGGATGATCATTTATGATTTGTTTATTTAAAAAAAATTTAGAAAATAGTAAAGAAAAGTCAAAGAGATTTTAATTGTGCTTTTTTATGCGCTCTTGAAATCTCTTTTTTTGCGAAAGGAGGAATTTTAATGGATTACATCGTAACACTTGAACAACTTTTAAACGTTGGTGATACAATAGTAAACAATGCCAATTCTAATAGTAAAATTAATCAATTACTAGATGAATATATTTGTAATCAATATGACTGTATCACAATAAAATCAAAATTATTAAAATTATTTGCAACATTTAAATCAGCTAGATATTTATATGAATTTCCTGAAGATGATAACATTAAAATCACTCCTACCTATGAACTTCGTGAGGGATTTACTCAACGTTCTACAACAAGTAAAATTGAAAATGCTGTTTCAAAGTATATTGATAAGCAGATATTTACAACAGATATTTATCTTTCTATTATTAAAACAAGTTATAAATTAACAAGTGCCGAAGTAATTTATTTGAATAATACTTTTCTAATTCATGTGTCGGAAGAAAGAATTGCTGAAATTATAGGCATTTCAAAAACCTATTTACAAAAAATAAAAAAAAGTTGTTTAGTTAAATTATGGGTTGAATTAGAAAAATATTGTCAAGATGATTAAGTTCATCTTTTTTTGTTTATTGAGTTTATAGGGATCTCGTTATCAAAAAACTAAATTTAAGGAGGTGATTAAAATGGTAATGTCAAAGTTTCTGTTGATAAGTTTAAAAACTTAATTAAAGTATAGTTCAAATATTTTCAAAGGTATCAAATACATATTTATATTGATTAAAATAAATGCTGACAAGCATTTTTTTTTGAGGTATAATGAAGCCAATTAAAGAAAATAAAATTTTGAACTGAAAATTTTTTTAGAATTTAAACTTTTAATGTACTAGTTATGACTAGTATAAAATATTTAAAAATGTGTGATGATATTGTAATTAAAAAAGTTTATTAAAAATTATTTAAAAATTGAAAAAATGTTGTTGTGTAAGGCTAAGAAAGGAATGAAAAAATGAAAAAAAGAAATTTAAAATATTTCATTTTAGGAGTAGCTATTTTAATATTTGCTTTAGCAATAAGTTTTATTATTTATTTTGCTTTTATAAAAGAAGAAAATATTGAAGAAATTAACACTAATTATTATCCTGTAAATGAAGTTGAAGAACAAGAAAATAATAGAGAAAATTCTAATTCAGATGAAATTCAAAATACAGAAGAAAAGGAAAATGTGAGTTCAAATCAAACTATAACAGATTCTAGTAATACACAAAATAAGAATGAATCTACAAATACATCAATTAATAATCAAAGTCAGTCAACTATTCCTAGAACAAATAATAGTTCATCCACAAATCCATCAAATTCTTCAAACATTACAAAGAATGAAGAATCTAAAGAAAGCCAACCTGTTATTAAAGAAGAACCAAAAGTTTCTGAGCCACAAGAAAAAACTGAAACAGTTCAATCAACTACACCAAAAGTTAAAGTTACCTGTAGTGATGCTAATTCAAAATGGAAAACCTTTAAAAGTGAATACCAAATAAGTCACAAAGCAAAGATTACTTTAAGTAGAGAAGATGGTATTGCGTATGGTACAAAAGCAAACAGTTTCGGTTATGGTTATTATATTGATAATTTTGCAAGAAATTATTCAGATGATGAATGTGAAATAGATTATTGGACAACAACAGTTTTTGTGCCAAACACTACTTGTGGTGAAAATGATGACATTCACATAAAAAAATTTATAATGCCGTATACTGAAAATTTTATTTCGATTTTTGAATATTTAAATAAACTTGGCTATGATTGTCACGACAGAAGTTTATAATAATTAAATACTAAGAGGAGGGAAAAAATGATAGAAAAATTTAAAAAAATACATAAACATCGATTTTTAAATCATGGAATTTTTTTAACGATGTTAATAGGACTTTTGATAAGTCCTTTTTCTTTTGGTAAAAAAAGTGTAAATGCCCAAACTTATACAGATACAATTACCGAACATGGACAAGACACGGAAGATTATGTCTTTTATCGTCACTTAACGACTCCATCACTTGCAAAATCACATTTAATTACAGTAATTAAACGTGACAGCGATGGACATTTTGTTTATTGCATACAGCCAGGTAGTCAAATTATATCTGGAGTACAATATACTGGATATACAAGTGATTATTCAATTCTTACTAATATGACTCCTGAGCAATGGGAAAGAGTACAACTTCTTGCTTACTATGGTTATATGTATAAAGATAATGAAGTAGACCATACTGCCTTAAAGTGGTATTCAATAACTCAATTCATGATATGGAATAGTGTGCCAAGAGAATATGAAATATATTTTTCATCTGATTTAGGAAATCATAGAATAGAAAAATATACAAATGAAATTTCCGAAATGGAAAGATTATTAGCAAAACATTCAACTGGAGTAAGTTTTAATGGAAAAAATGTTAGTTTAGCAAAAGGTGAAACAAAAACTTTAACTGATACTAATGGTGTTTTGAAAGAATATATAGTTGAATCTAGCGAAAATGTAGATGCCAAAATTTCTGGAAATACCTTAACATTAACAGCCAAAAATGATGGTGAATTTAAAGTACAATTATCAAGAAAGGATAAAAAATATAATACACCACCAATAGCATACATAAGTCCTGAAAGTCAAAATGTTATGATGGTTGGTTCATTTGATCCTGTTGTTAATAGTTTAAAAGGAACTACTAAGTCTGGTTCTATAAATATAAAAAAATATGATTCAATAACTAAATCATGTAAATCACCTGACGGAGCTAGTTTAACTGGAACAACGTATAAATTATATAAAGAAGATAATACCTTTATAAAAGATTTAATTATTGATTCAAGTTGTAATGCTAATACTACAAGTTTAGGAATAGGAAGATATTATTTAAAAGAGTCAAAAGCAGGAAAGTATTATGAAGTAGATAGCGAAAAGCATTATTTTAATATAACAGCTGATTCATTAAACGCTAGTCTTACTCTTTATGATGCACCAATGCTAGGACAAGTAAGTATTAAAAAATATGATTCTAAAACCAATAGTTGTAATTCACAAGGTTCAGCAACCTTAGTTGGAGCAGTTTATGGTATTTACAAATTAGATGGAACACTAGTAAGTAAATTAACAATTGGAAATAATTGTACTTCAACAAGTGAAAAAAACTTGCCTATTGCAAAATATTATATTAAAGAAATTACAGCTCCAAAAGGATATAAGTTAGACGAAACAACGCATCCATTTGAAATTAGTGAACAAAATTATAAAGCAACAGTAAACTTAACTTTAACTGATGAAGTTTATACATCAAATTTAGTAATTAATAAAACATATTTAACCGAAAATGGAGTTAAAGCTGAAGTAGGAGCTAAATTCGACATTATCTCAAAAACAACAAATAAAGTAGTAGCAACTATTACAATTGGTGATTCTGCAACAGGTGAAGTAAAATTACCATTCGATAACTATATCATTCGTCAAACTAAAGGAATGAGTGGTTATAAAAAATCTGATGATATTGATTTTACGGTTAATGAAAAATCAAAAGATAAAGAATATATTACTTTAATGAATGAACCTTATGTTGCTAGAGTAAAAGTAAAGAAAGTTGATACAGATGGAAATGCAATACCTATGAGTGGCATTAAATTTAAAATTTTTGATATTACAAATAATAAATATGTATGTCAAACAATTGCTTATCCTAATCAAATGACTATCTGTGAATTTGAAACTAATGAAAATGGTGAATTTATAACACCTAAAGAATTATATCCTGGAAAATATCGATTAGAAGAAGTAGACCAACTTATAGATGGCTATTTATGGAATAGTGAGGGTATTGAATTTACAATAGATGAACATTCTAAAATAATTAAAGATAAAGACTTAGGAGAAATTTTAAGTTTAACTTTTGAAAATCAAGAAGTTAAAGGAAAATTAGAAATTCAAAAAATTGGTGAAAAAGTTGTAATTAAAGATGGCAACTTTACCTATGTTGAAGCACCACTTCCAAATGTTACATTTGGCTTATATGATGAAAATGGAAATTTAATTGGTAAATATAAAACTGATGAAAATGGATATTTAAAAGTTGAAAATTTAAAACTTGGAAAATATACTTTAAAAGAACTTGAAACAGTAGATGGTTATATTTTAGATGAAAATGTATATGAATTTGAACTTAAATATCAAGATCAATATACACCAGTTGTTACAAAGTCATACACATTAAGTAATTATCTAAAAAAATCTAATTTAGAATTTACTAAAAGTGATTTAGCTACAAGTGAGGGAATAAAAGATACTAAGATAGAAATTTATCATTTAAAAGATAATGGTGAATCTGAATTAATTTTTACAGGTTTAACTGATGAAAAAGGTAAGATAACTATTAATGATTTATTTGTAGGAAAATTCTATATTCTTGAAAGTGAAGCATCAACAGGATACCTATTAAGTGATGAAAAAGTTTATTTTGAAATTAAAGAAAATGCTGAAATTGTTAAAGCTGAAATGAAAAACAAAAAAATTACTGGAAGTTTAGAATTTTCTAAAAAAGATTTTTCCACAGATGAACCTATTCCAAATACGGAAATTGAAATTTATGATGCTAATACAGATGAATTAATTTATACGGGTAAAACTAACGAAGAAGGAAAAATTGTAATTAATGAAATCCCATATGGAGATTATTATATTTTAGAAAAAAATGCACCAATTCCATATACATTAAATGCTGAAAAAATGTATTTTAGTATTAAAGAAGATGGTGAAGTCATAAAAGCCACAATGAAAGATAAAGTTATTACATCTAAAATAATTCTTCATAAAGTCGATGAAAATAAAAAAGGACTTGAGGGTGTAACAATAGGAGTCTATAAAAAAGATGGTACATTAATAAATGCCTATGTTACAGATAAAGATGGTAATATAGAATTAGAACTAGAATATGGTGACTATTATTTTCAAGAATTAAAAGGTTTAGATAATTTCAAATTAACTGATGAAAAAATCTATTTTAGTGTAACTGAAGACGGAGCAATAATAGAAAAAACTCTAGTAAATGAATTAGAAGAAACAGAAGTGCCAAACACTAATAAAAATGACGATTT
>CANRHC010000010.1 GCA_947630305.1 uncultured Bacilli bacterium | reverse complement strand
TTATACATTTCCGCCATCTAAAATTAAATTTTCATCAGGCGTTTGAATTAATTTATTTACATTTACATTTTTAATATTTTTATCTTCTATTTCAATATCTTCAGGAATGACTCCAGTGCCTCCACCGCTAACAGTGGCAGAAATGACAACGGCTCCATCATCTCCTTCATTTATTGAAATATTTTGTCCAGCAGTTAAATTCAAACCAAGAGTAACACTACCCATGTTAGAAGAGGCTTTTAATCCATTTCCTACAGTTATCTTAGTTACGCCAGTAGTTATTGTGCCTCCGCCTAACTGTAATTTAGCTTGCGCCACTACTGCACTGGACTGGACCGTAGTAATAAGTCCAACATAAACCGCGCTATCAGTATTAAATATTACTACATCACCAATTTGCGGTTCTGGGTCAAGAGGAGTTAGATTAGCTTTAGCTAAAGTATAGCTAGCATCTGGATCCCCCATATCAGTCATTGCGTCGCCAGCTAATTTATAATAAGTGGGGCGGATTTCATCATTGCCGCTATCTGCAAGTAATTTCCATTCTTTTACCTCTTGTTCAGATTCTTCATGAGGCGGATTTGTAATACTAGAACCTAGGCAAAGCCAGAGCCCGCCTTCAAATCTATACACCTCTGGATAGCTAGATATCATACCTTGATGCCAATCGCCCGTAAATATCCAATTATCTTTAAGATAAGTAATATTAGATACAGTTAAATATGGATAGTCTTCTATTTCTGTAATTATACCAATATATATAACATTACTTTTATCATCTGGGAAAATAGCTAGGTCATTAATTTTAATTTTTTCACCTAGCTCTGGGTTAACGAGGTTTTCCGCATTTAATATGCCAGCGGGACCCGCAAAAGTAGAACTAATTGAACTTGTAGCAAAAAGATATACTCCATTTGGAATATCTAAATCATTTAATGCTTTTTTTAAATCTTCCTTAGTTACATACTTAGAAAGGTCTGGAGTATCGCCATCTCCACCGCCTCCGCCGCCCGCATATTGTTTTAAGAGGGCATATAATATTAAGTTATCCATTTATTATACCTCTACCCATTCATTAGCATTACTTAATATATAAACTTTTTTATCTTCAAGACACAAAGCTACACTTCCAAAAGCTGTGTTAGGGTGTATGGGAAGTTCTTGTATATCATTTTTTTTATCACAGAGAAATTCTGTTCTATATGTAGCGGTTTTACCGCTTTGTTCTAATATTGAAATCATAATATTCTCCTTTCTCTTGTTTCTTCAGTATATATAAAAAAATGGACAAAAGATTTTTTCTCTTTTGTCCACAAAATTTTAAGTATTTTCGACGCTGTCACGCCTTATAACTTTATTAAAGGACTGCTTTACTTCCTTATCCTTAGATTTAGAAGGAGACCGTTTAGACAGTTAAGCCTGGTTGAGAAGGTAAGATTTGAACTTACGGTCTTGTACTTATCAGATACATGCTTTACGCCACTAAGCTACTTCTCAATAGGAAGGACATATTATATTAATTTATAATATGTCCAAAAACAAAGGTAGGTAAAAAATGAAAAACTTGGTGCGGGAGGCGGGACTCGAACCCGCAAGGAACTAGTCCGTGGGATTTTAAGTCCCAGATGTTTGCCGATTTCATCACTCCCGCGCAGTTTTAGTCTAATTCTTTTCTTTTTGAATCTAGATACTCGCAATAATCTTCATACTCTTGTTCTAAATCCATTGAAGACCAAAACAAATATTCTTGTTCTTTTTTTTCTTCTAATTTTATATTATCGCATTCATCATGTACATTAATTTGTTTATTTTCTTTATTTTTCATATTACATCCAAAATAATTCAGTTATTTGAGGGATAGGTTTATCAATATAAGAGGGTGAATTATAATCTATTTTAGGGATTTCTTCCCATACTTTGCTAAACTTTACAATAAAATTGTTAACAAATTCCCACAGATGCCAACTGCATATTATATCATATTCATTAAACCATTTTTGTGCGGCTTTACCAGTCTTTTTATCATAAACTCTATAAAGCCAATAGAAATCGTATCCAGAGTTATCAGGAAATTTATAACATTTTTTTGATATTTGCCTAAGTTCAAAGCGTCCTTTCCATAATGAATCTTGTTTTAAACTTTCGTTTAATTCTCTAATTATTTTATTTACTTTATGATTTATTTTTGGAAATCTATATTTACCCATATTTTTCCTTCCTCTTATTTTTTCTATATATATTATATAATAATTTTTAATGTTTTTCAAATAAGAAATTGTTTATCTCTTGCTATTTTATTAATATAGTTTTTAAATTTTCGCATATCAGATTGATTATCCCAAGAATATATTAAAATTCCATTACCAGTACGCGTCTCTGGATACCAAGAGATATGAGAGCATTTAAAATTTTCTGCCAAGAGCTTAACAAAATCTGCGGGAGAAACGCCCAGGGCGCGGCAAGGCAACCACCAGGCAGAAGAATCATGTATTAAATCAGAGGTATCTGCACAATACCATCTCCCCGCATTTTCCCATTCACTAAATTTCATTATATGTGAACTCATATTTATAGACCTAAAGATTTAAGCATTGCCGCAACATTTTGTTTTTCTTCTTCTGTTGGCTTTAAAGATGCTGCTTTAGGAGCAGTAGGAAAAGCAGATTCTACTTGTTGTTCTTCTTCTCCTTCGGGAGCTACATTTACTTTTGCGCAAGTAAGCGTAACTTTTACTTGAACTAAATTACCTTCTTCGATTATGGGAATTCTTATTTCTTTGCCGCCATCATATAAGAAGCTACCTTCAAATGTTTCAAGAATTTTCTTTGTTATTTCTTGTTTGGCTATTTGACCTTTTGCCATTTTTATATCTCCTTATTTTTTATATATAAATTATATCATTTATTTTATTAAAAATCAATTTTTAATCTTTTCTATTATAAAGTCATTATCTTTTAAAGTACCTGCAAGATGCTCATATCTTTCACAAAGTTTGCATTTCCCGCCTTTCATACAAGTTTTATTACAGTTCGCGCGCGAGATAGCAAAAGCAGGAAATATACATCTATTATCTATATCTTTCCCTAAGTCTATAATAATTTCACGCAAATTACCAAACCATTGTTTGTCAATAGCATAGATTTTATAATATGTATCTTGATGTTCTCTATTTGCGGTGTCAAAAAAATCACATACATCAACGTAATCTTCAAAATAAAACATATCTTCAGGGCGAATAAAAAATTTTTTAATTGCGGGAGTATATGCGGAGGCGGCGGTTTGCGCAATATTAGGGTAGACCCTTACCTTAGCTCCAGCATTATGTATTAATTGACTAACTTTCGCCATGTCAAAGCAAATATCTTCTATAATAGTAACATAAGATACACCCAAGGATAAATACCAATTTAATACATCCCAATTATTAACATATTTATTAAGCCAAAAAGGTATGCTATTATCTTGTAAAATTTTTATTAAGTTATTGTCAAAAGGAATTCTAACATAAAAATTATTTAAACCTTGCGCGCGCAAACTTGCTAAAACCGCAATTTCATTATCTATAAAATCTTGTATATCATTAGGTGCGACCGCCATGTGAATAGTTTGATTTTTATGTTCTTCCAAAAATTGTGCAAAGCTAGTCTCACTAGAATGATAATTTATAATAAGTTCATCTGCTTGTTGTAAATATTTGCTGTTTTTATTAAATTCAATACAATATTTCATCTTAGTTTTGATTTCTCCTATATGCTATACATTTTTTATCGCCATCTGTTAAGATGCCTTTCTCCGCAATTCCAAGATTTATTAATTGAGCTAAGCGCGCCGCGATTTTACCAATAGTAGTATCTGGAAATTTTTCTTTATTTATTTGCGCATCTATCTCATAAAGATTTTGCGGTTCATCAGTTAAAAGGGCAGCGATTTCTGCGCGAAGTGCGTCCCCTTTTATTTTCTTTTCATTAGCTTTAAGGCGCGCGCGATCTGCTTTCCCGCATATAATGTTTATTTCTTTATCTAAAAATGCGCACGCGCCCGCAATATCTTCATAATTAGATTGTTTTACTATTTCTTTTAAGATAGTAAACCACTCTACTTTTGTCATATATTTCTCCTTTATTAATTCCAAAATCCGCTATAATCCAAAAGTACTGGTCTATTTCCAATATATCCCATATTTCCGCTATGTAAGTCATTTATATCAGTACGTTCTATAAAATCAAGAAACTTCATAAATTGCTCTTCACCATGATATTCAAGAGCTTGCGCTAACCACTCTCTATCTTCATCTAAGTCACAGAAAGGAACATCTAAATAGGTAGGTCCACTAGTTATTATATCATCTAATAAAGAATATGTATCTTTTGAACTAGGTTTATTTCTAAAATTAGAAGAAGCATAAACCTCAACTTTTTCTTGCTTATAAATAGGATAATTATTAATATATCCAATACACTCTTCTTTTGCAAAGAAATCCGCGAGTCCTTCTTCTATTGCTAAGTCACTAATATATTCTTCATGGTCGCAATAATTCCAATCTTCATCTGAAAAAAGTTCATTAGAGTCAACGCGCGTTTGACTGAAATAATAACAGCTTGAAGTTCTTTTAGACTCAGGTATATAATAACAAGAGCCGCGCAAATGCATTGTGTCTCCATTTATATAATCATAGCTATGGCGCCCCATAAGAGGTATTTTTATAACAAAAGGAAGATTGTCAAATACAATACAAATTTTAGATGCGCCCGCCTCTACTGAAAAAGGTTCCCCTTGAAAGCAACAAGTTGCATTTCTAAGAGGAATAGATATAATATTTCTATAATTTCCTTCCGTTATTATATCATTATCATCTATAATGTTTTCAGGGTCTGGAAAATCACAATATCTTTCTAAATCTCTTAATATATCTTCTATTGTTAACATATGATATAATTTATTCTCTCCTTTCTTTTTACATATAAATTATATCATATATTTTTTAAAAAATCAATTAAGAGTTTCCGCGCTCGAAGTTTCGCTTTCTGCATTTTGGACAAGAGTGAAAAAGAAAGGTTCTGAGAGCGGAATGTGATATTGCGCGCGTATCATGGAAATAGCGGCGTCATAAGACTCCGCTTTAACAGTAACTGGTACTGGATGATTAATTAAAATGGTATATTCTTGCATAAATTTTTAAACCTACATTGTTTTATTATTGTTGTTTGAATTCCGTGATAAGTTTGGTGTCCCTTTACAGTTGCGGAAAAGCTAACAGAAGCTCCTTTTTCGAAATAAAGCGGCGACTGGGTAAACCAAACTAAAATATTATCATCATTGCGGAAAGTGTGAATATATGTATATTTTTGACGTGCATCATAATAGCCACGCGAAGATAAATAAAAAGCATGATTGCAAGTTATTTTATCTCCTATTTTCCCTATATATTGTGAATGATCTGGTCCCGCAATACGTGAAAATATTTGCTGTGCATTTTCTTTTGCATCCTCTTTATAATAAGCCATCCCGCGCGCGCCATCCCATTCGTATATTAAATCAAAAGGAATAGTAGTAAAAGAATAGCCAGACGGTAATTCGACTGAAATCGCGCAATGCCAACCTATTACAGGTGAATAAATTAATCCCATTTGTTTTAATTTATCTTTTATAGCAAAAGTATCTCCAATTACACATTCTGTATCTTCTGTAATTGGAGAAAAGCCATTGCTTTTAAGCCATTCTTCTTTTGTCATATTAGTTTTCCTCCATAAGAGACTTAAGCTTATTTGCGCGGATTGGATTGCGCAACTTGTGAAGAGCTTTGTTCTCTATTTGGCGGATGCGCTCTTTTGTAAGACCTAGAACCTTACCGCATTCATCAAGGGTTCGCGCGTCTCCGCCATCCAAACCAAATCTTAATATAATTACTTGGCGCTCGCGCGCATCAAGAGTATCTAAGACTTCAGAAACTGCGCTTTTAGCTTGCGCATTAAACACATTTTCTAGAGGTGATTCATTTTCTTCTGCGGGTATTATTTCTAATAATTCAGTATCATCCTCATCAGATAACATAGTATTAAGAGATACAGGTTCCTTCACAAGGTTCTGAATCTCTTTAACCTTTTTCTCAGGTAAATTCATTGCGGAAGCTATCTCTTCGATGCGCGGCTCTCGTCCCAGCGCCCGCATTAAATCAGCGACGACCGCATTATAATGTTTTGTTGCGGCTAACATATGTATGGGAATACGAATAGTACGCGATTGATCTAATATTGCTTTTGAAATTGCTTGACGAATCCAATAGGTAGCATAAGTTGAAAATTTAAATCCGCGCGCAAAATCAAATTTATCTACCGCCTTCATTAAACCTATATTACCTTCTTGTACAAGGTCTATAAAAGGAATTTGACAACAGCTAAGATATTTTTTAGCTATACTAACTACAAGGCGCAAGTTAGAATTTATAAGTGCGGTTTTTGCATTAGTATCGCCTTCCGCAATCTTTTTACCTAATTCTTGCTCTTGCTCAAAAGTAAGAAGCGGATAATTGTTAATTGACCTTAAATATGTTTTAATGCCATCGTTATTATTTATCATTCTTGTTTCCCCTTTTTCCCTTTTCTTTATACATATATTATATCATTATTTTTTTAAAAATGCAACCCTTGCGCGCGCCACCACTCCTTTTCCGCGTCTGTAATCCCGCTATATTTAATGCCGCACGCATTACAAAGAGATGCTAAACTAGCTGTAGGCCATATTAAACTAGCTTCCCGCAACCGCCGCATTTTATTTAAGTCAATATTTTTTTGTTGCTTTTGGTAGTCGTCGAGGGCGACAAAGAAATCGCCGTTAGGTATGGGGGTGAAGGGATTGTACATATGCCGCGCGCTCCTTATATATTTTTTTATCTTTTGTATATATACAATATCAAAAATTTTATTAAAAGTCAATTCCGCCACTTGCCGCCCCCCAATTTTTATGGTATAATATAAGCAAATAAGGAGGTTTTATATGACTATTAATGAAGCAGCAAAAGAATTAAATTTATCAATTAGTACTATTAGAGATAAATTTAAAAGAACGCAAAGAAATTTGCTAAAAAAAGGTATAATTTTAACAAAATGGAGAGAAAGTTATGAAGTTAATTATAATATAGAATATTTACCAAAAAAAGAAGAAAAAAAGATTGATAAAAAAGAATTAAAAAGAAAGAAAAAAGAAGAATTAACTGAAAAAAAGATTGAAGAATTAAAAAAGAAAGAATTATTTGAAAATTAATTTTTAAATATTTCATCAAAATTTAAAAAAGGAAAAGGAAAATCTTTTGTTTCTATTAATTTAAGCTTATTTTCGAGTATTTTTTCAAAATCGCCTTTAATAATATAATTATTATAAGTTAAATATTCTTTTAAAAGTTTTATTATTTCTTCTCTATAATTAGCATTTTTTATTTCTTTTTCATTATCTTTGTTAAAATTTTCTATTTGTTTATCAATTTCTTGATAAATTTGTTCTTTTGTTAATCCTTTTTCTATTAAGGATTTTATATTAATATAATTATCTTTCATTGTTTATTAACTCCTTTTAGCGAATATAAAATATTCGCCTTTATTTTATATTTATATTATAATATATTTTTTAGTATTAGTCAATTTTTAATAGTTTTATTCTATGAATACTTTTTATTAAGATTTTTATTACCTTTTACAAAAAGGTGCTGTTTTTAAATATTTATCTATGAAAAAAGTCCCTAAATTTTGAGGTACTATATATATATTCTATGTGGCGAAAAATTTAGGGACTTTTTGCTTATTTAATTTTATATAAAACTTTGGACAATTTCAAGAAAAGTCCTTAAAATAATTTTCATATAATATTGAATATAAAATAAAAAGGAGTATAATAAAAATGCAACAATTAAAATTAGGTTTTATGACTAATACAGAATTAGCAGAATGGTTTGGAATTACCGAAAAAACTTTTAAAAATTATAAAACTAAAAAATTAGAAGAATTAAAATTATTTGCAAATTTTGAAGAACAAAATGGAAAGGTTTATATTAAAGAAATATATGAACCTGTTTATAATAAACAGTTAAAAAAGACTGCTCATCAAGTTTTAGAAAAAATAGATGAAGTTTGGTCAAAAGATGGATTAGATACCTGCACTCATGTTGGTAGCAAAATATGCAAAGAATTAGCTAAAAAAGGCACAATTCGCAAAGAAAGTACTATTGTAAATTATACAAGACAAGGAAGAAATGAATTATATGGAAAACCTTTTGTTGGAACTGGTAAAATAGGTGTATGTGAATATGTATGGTGTAAAAAAAATCCTGAGACTGGAGAGTTTGAACTTTTAACAGAAGAAGAAGAAAAAATAAAACAAAAATTAATAACAAAATATTTTAAAAATGCAACAGAAAAACAAATTATTGTTAAAGGTATGATAGAAGCTGGAGAAATTACAAAAGAAGAAGCTTGGGATATATTAGAAAATATGACAGGTATGGATAATTATAATTTTATGCAATTTTTAGGAGAATTACAGCAAATTTTACAATGCAAAGTGATTAGAGGAACGATGGTAACTCGTAATGCTTTTGCGGTTCCAGAACCATTAAAAAAGATTGAACAACAAAATAAAATAAATGCGGAAATCCTTGATATTTAAGGAACGGGCCTGATTAGCTCACACGAAGTGTGAGCTACATTCCACGCGAAGCGTGGAATGATGTACCCCCGCAGGTTAGTAACTTTTTAATAATATATATATTGAAATGGGCGCAGGTTCGTGCTAATTTGCAATAAAAATTTATAACTACTATATATATACATCTTTTGTAAACTTTTATTGCAAATTAGTAAAAATATTGTTTTGAAAATTTTTTTTGGACAAAATTTTAAAACAATATTTAAATATTTTTCATATAATAATGAAAATAATACAAATAGTTTTTAATTGTATTAGTTGTAGCATTTTTTTACAAATCATGTAATATATATAGTACTTGTAAAAAAATGCTACAACTAACAAAATTTAAAGATTATTAAACTTATATTATTTCAGAAGGTGAAAAATATGGAATTAAAATTAGGTAAAATGACTTCTAAAGAGTTAGCTGAATGGATGGGAATAGCATATTCTACTTACAGAGCAAATGTAAAAGTAAAATTAGAAAAATTAAAATATTTTTGTAAATTTGAACCTTGTTATGGTGGTGTTATTATTGAAGAAATATATATTCCTGAATATATAAAGAATTTTAGTCATGATGATAAAATTTATTTAGAAGAAGTAAAAGCTACTGGTAATGGTATTTCAAGTTTATCTGGTATTACTCGTAATTTAATGACTTTTAATAAGGAATTTGAAAATGTTTCTGAAAATACAGTTTATCATAGAATGAAAGAGGCGGGAATCCGCACATTTGGACCTACATCTAATGAAGAAGGTAAATGCGGTCCTTATGGTCGCCGCGAATATCTTTGGGCAATTAAAATAGATAATTATAATCATTATAGAACTATGGATGCAGATGAGCGCAAAGTTTATGATGAATTAAAGCATGCTTATTGCTCTAGTGATGAAGTGGCTGATAAAATTGAAAAATTAGCTTTATTACAAAATGCAAAAGATGATGGTGAAATAGATAAAATTGAAAAGGTACAAGAAGATATAGCTAAGAATTTTTATAAACAAGTTATTAAAAAATTCAAAGATATAACAGGTGAAATATTAGTGCGCGCGACCTGGCATGATATTTTTGAAACTAGGTCTGCTTTTGGTGAACCGCAAGTAAAAATAGAAGAAAATGAATAATTTTAACAAAAATATTTAATTATATGTCAAAAAGATGGAGTTTTTAACAAAAAACTTCATTTTTTAATAATTTTTTATCATTTATACTTATATTATAACATATTTTTTAATTAAAAGCAAGTTAAACGCGCAATTTAAGTCCTCCCGCAATAAAATTATTAGGCAAAATCAATAGAATCTGCCGATTTCCGCCAACTTTTTGGCTTTTGTGTAATTTTCTTCGCGAGCTAAAAAATACGAGGCTAATTTTGTTAAAGTATATTTTCCCATCGCGCAACGCAATAAAATGTTTTGAGAGGGCGGGTATATTTTTTATTAGGCAAAAACAATATAGAAATGGCAGGAGGAGCCTCAAAATAAGTTTTGTGGACTTTTGTTCATTAGGTAAATTTTGCGTAGCTCAAAATGTTAAATCAATAAAAATATTTTCAGTTATTCTCTTTCTCTTGCCTAAACAAAAAATTTAAAGACTCATGGTATATGCGCGTTTAAGCAATTTTATTGAGAATTTGACTTGTAATGCTTTCAAAAATATTTTTGTGAACAAAAGTTACGTAAGGCAATTTTTGATAGGCTTAAAATGCCAAATCAATAAAATTATTTCAAGAGACTAGTTATTTGCACGCAAGTGAAAAAATTTAAAGACTCATGGCAGCCCCGCAATATAGATAAAAATATGCGCTAATTAAGCAAATTCATTTAGAAAATGCTCGCCGCGAACATTTTATCATTGGTGCAAAAATGCGTGGCTTAAAATGCCAAATTAACAAAATTGCTAAAATGCTTTCAAGCGCAAAAAATGCCCCTCATGGTATGTGCGCAATTAAGCAGAACAGAACGCTAGCTAGGCAAATTCATTTGCAAAAAAGATGAGACGTGTTTTTCATCATTGATTGTGGGAAGCCAAGCAAATTTTGCCAAATTTCAAACAACGATATAAAAAATCGCATATGATGTTGCGCGGGACTAGGCGGGCTTGCGCGATCGCCCGCGACCCGCAGCTAGCACTTATTTTTGGGAAAGTTAACATCTAGGGGCATGCGCGCATATGCTACTTAAAAATATTGAATCATCTAGAGTTTTCCCCTGCGTCGCCCCTTTAGGGGCCGACCAAACGTGATAAAAGCGTGAAACCTAAGTGAAAGTTGCGTGAAATGCGGTCTGCCGCCCATGTGATAGTTCTGTGAAAATTTTTATACTTAGATATAACAAAAAAGCCAAGTAAAAGTTAGTTTACTCGACTCCCATTTAAGTAAAAATATCCCTCCGTCATGGATAATCTGTTGGCGCGTAAAAGGGACTAAACCCTGTGCGGATTTAGTCCTACCCTTATATTTTATTAATTTTTCGGCTTCCTTTGCCGTATCAAATCTAACTTGAAGTGGTCTGTACCGAGGTCAAAAGAGATAAGTTTCCCGATATTTTCTACATTTACATTCTCCGCGCGCGTCCGCAAAAATTCAGCAAGTTCCGCAATCAAAGTCTCTTTTGTCGTATCTGTTTTTCTAACCACTACGCGCTTTTGTGTTGGTTCCTTGCGCGCGCCGTGTATAGTAGCTGTTATCTTATTATCTTTTGCTTTCTTGTCTAATCCATTTTGCTCTTCATTTTCAAGGTAGCCCTCATCTTCAAGCCAAATTGTAATAGCTTCTTCCTTACTAATCCCCAACCGCATGTTGCGTTCTATATCTTCGGAAGGTATTCTTATTGACTTTCCGCTTTCAAGTTTATAAGTAATAAATTTTTCCATAGTGCCCCCTTGAGGGGGGAGGTTGTCCCCCCGCTTATTTCTCAACGATACTAAATACAGTTCTTTTCTTGTCCTTAGAGCTTTCTACGATTCCGCTTTCCGCAAGCTGTTTCAAGAGTGAGGACATCTTTTGAGGAGTCATGGGATTGCCGTTAGGTTGCGTTGCAAGCTTGGGACTTTTGGCGATAATCTCGGGGATTGCAAGAGGGCTTCCCGCACCTTTAAGAACCTGAACGATAATATCTTTGATTTCATCATTTTCCTCTTGCTTAGGCGAGGGTTTCTTTGAGGTAGCCTTTCTGCTCAAAAGCTCTACTTCGTGGTCGATAAATTCTACGAGGTCATCGCGTTCTGCGTCCTCTGCAAGTACTCTCAAATCTGCATACAAATCTTTCTTAGTAATTTTCATAGTATTTAATTCTCCCTATAAATTATTTTTTGGTTATATATTCACAAGAGAATTGGTTCCTTGTTCTCTTGATTACATACTAATTATAGCATATAAAATTTTCAAAGTCAAGCGTTTTGGACAAATTTGTTTAATCTGTCTCAGGGTGGCGGGCAAGTTCTCCGCTTGGGCGATTGCCCTTTTCTTTCCCTTTCAACACTGATATTATACTACATTTTTAATATAAAAGTCAATAATAGAATGGTGAAAAATTGTAAAAGATTGCGGGAAAATTTTCATTAAATTTTCACTTTAATTTGCTTGACAAAAAAGTTGAAATATGGTATAATGGGGGGTTCAGGCCTCGCGGCGCTAGCTTGCGGGCCTTTGTGAAATCTACGTGAAATTTTGTGCTAAACTAAAAAAACGCGCGAATCAGAGTCCCGCGCGTTTCCATTATATAGATATTTATCTTTTAATATATTTATCATATATTTCTTTCATTATTTTTTCTTCTGCTTCATCAAGTTCTTCATATAAACTTCTTACAGTTTCATAATCTAAAAGATCTGGACATTTTTCATTAATTTCACAATCTTCTAAAATAAAAGTAGTATTTTTTATACGGTTAGAAAAAACTTCGTAAGGTATTTTTTTTAATTCAAGTTCTTCTTTTTTTATATAATCTATTAGTTTAGTTTTTAAGAGTTCTTCATCAAGAGACATTCGCAAAGATATGCTTATAGTTTTTTCAAAATCTATCATAATTATTTCATTCCCCTATTGTATTTTTTATACATTTTATACATTCTTTCATATACTTCGGTGTCATAAATATCAAGGAAAAGCATATCTCTATCCGTATCATAATTTTTAAGAAAATCTTCATCAAAATCATCATTGCAAGAGATATAAAGCATATCAAATTCATCAAGAGTATGTTCTCCATTTGTAGAAAAATATTTTTGTAAGTAATTTGATATTTTATTTTTAATTGATTGGCGGTCAACTATTATTATTTTATTTTTATCTATTTTATATTTTTTATATCTTTTCATTATCATAATTTTCCCCTTGCGGAGGGTAAAGTTAAGAAAACTTTACCACTCCGTCTTTTTCTACTTCTTTTCTGTATTTTATTATTATTTCATTACCTTTATAAATAAATTTTTTGGTAAGTTCTTTATCGCTTGGAATAAATCTTCCATTCATTTTAAGTGGTTTAGTAATATCGCAACCGCGCTTCAAGCACTCTATTAAAATATTTAATTCATGCTGAACATCATCTAATGCCGTATGCGCTTCGATAAAATCCAAATTATTATATAAATATTTACAAATGCTTTCAACAGAGGTTGAGATATAGGTTTGCGTTTTTGTAAAAATTTCGTTATCGCGCGCCCACTTTATATAATCATCTGTTTGACATATATATTTAATTGCATAAGCCCAAATATCAAAAATCGGCATAAGTAAAAGTGGGTTTGAGATATTTTTTTGATTTGCGGTTTTATCAAATTTATCTTTGTCAAAATCTGCATTGAACGCATAACCAAATAATACATTATGTTTTCTAATATCATTACATAAAGTTTCAAAAATTTGTTTTGGGTTTCTTTTAATTATTTGTTTTGATAATAGAAGTTGATTATATATATTTATTTTTTCTTGTCTTACAAAACTATCATTTAACATAAATAAAGTTTCTTTGAAAACTTCATTTATAAGGTAGTTTCGCCTTTGCAGAACTTGATAACTTCCATTTTGTAAATTTAAGTCTACTATTTCATAGCCTACGTTCAAAAGGCTTTGAGTTACCATTCCCGCGGTTTCAGTGTCAAAAACTAATATATTCAAATTTTCTCCTTTGGAATAGTTTTAATATTTTTGTGCAATCTGTCTAATTATTCCGCAACCTTGATTACAAAAATATTATAACATATTTAATAGTTATTTGTCAAGCATTTTTAAGTATTTTCTAAAAATTTTGATTAGGAAAATATATTCCTTTATATGCCCTTCCGCGATTAAGAATTTTCTCATTTCTATTGGTTTTTTCGATATAGACAATAGTATCTACTTTTTCAGAGTAGGCTTTTGCCGCCTTAACCGCATTTCTTTTACAATAGAAAAAGCCTGTAAAAGCGTCTAACTCTATATCATTTGTAATAATGTGATATGTTTTTTTCATTTTTGTTTACCAACCTTTTTATTTTTCATTAATAGTATAATATAATAAGATATTTTTGTCAAGTAAATTGCAGGATTTTTATTGAAAAATTTTAATGATAAGATTTTAAATAAATATGTTCAAAATGTGTGTATTAGGTGAAAAGGCGGCGAGCGAGGGGCCAAAGCGCGCCGCTAAATAAAAAAGGATGCGTTTCCACATCCTAAAAAGGTATTATATTTTAATCTTCGTCAGGTATTTTATCTACCATCGTGAAATGAAAATTATTAATAAGATAATCTTGAAATTGGTTTATTGCTTTTTCTTTTGCTTCTTTACTAATAAAATTAATATGTACTCTATCTTCAATAGTTTGCCCAGATAAAGGAATTGCAAAACATGATTTGACAAAATGATTAAAGCATTGAACTATAAGAGACTTTGTTATTATTTTGTTTTCTTCCCAATCACCATCAAGACTTTCATATAATGAATAATATAAACATTTTTTATTTTCTATTTTATCATATATAGATAAAATTTTCTTTTGTTTTTTATTAAAGTATTCAATTTCTGTTATTAAATTATGTTGTTTATTTTTATTATTTTCTTCTTCTATTTCATTAACTTTTTGAAGTAATTCTGAACATATTTCAAGAAAGGCTTTGAAAGCACGCCTTTCTTGAAATAAGGTGTTAATAGTAACTTTTTCAAAATAAGAATTTCCATGATATTCAGGATTAAGACTATTTTCATAATATTCAACATATTTATGATTTTTCAATTGTTCTAAAAATTTTATCATACAAGTTGCTATATTATGATCACTTTTACAAGGATCAAAAGGATCTACCAATTCAGTATAAAATTCTTTTTCCATATTATATTTTTCCTTTATTCTTTATAATCTCTTTCTGTTTCAACAGTAAGTATACACAAGAAATCTTCCAAGTAATAGATAACTTTTGCAGGGTCAGAACAATAATTTAATGCATCTCTCACCGCCGCGCAGAAAGGTTGTACATCTTCATCGTTATCATAATCACTTATTCTTTTTAACCATTTTGATACACCTTGTTCTATTTCTTCTCCATTATCTTTTTGATGATTAGTTGAACTTAACATATACCATCTGTCTGTTTCTGTATTATTATTTTCTAATTTAGTTAAATTAAGAAACATACGCCTTAAAAATTGTCTAAAATTACAAATAGTTTCTACATCTTCTTTTGAAAATATAACTTTAAAATTTTTATTTTCTGCAAGTTTCATATTACTTTCCCTCCTTATTCATATATTCTTCATAAATAGGTGCAACGATAGAATCTTCATATTCATTGATTTCATCTCGTAAACCATCCTCTATATTATCATCATAATATTCATCATCATTCAAAAAATCTGCCAAGTCATTTTGTATGGTATCTTCACATTCTGCTATCAAATCATCAGAATCTTCTGCGTCATCAAAATATCCATATCCGCGCAAGTAATTCATAAACTCTTCAAAGTCTACTTCGTCTGGCGCTTCATTAACAAATTTTTCAATTGTGTCTCTTGCATATTGTTCAAGTTTTTCATCGTCTACATCGATAATAGTTTCATAAATTCTTTTAAACTGTTTCATTTTTATTTCCTACCTTTTTTATTTATTTTGTATTTATATTATAAACTATTCTAATTAAAATGTCAAGCATTTTTAAGTTGTTTTTCTAAATTTTTTAATCTTTTTTTAAGTTTATTTTTATTCAAAATAACAAAATCTTCGTCTTTCTTTTGGTCATGATTATAATCAAAAAGCGCGGTTTCTTCTTTGTCTGCTCCATAATATATGCCCATATCATCATGGCACAAAGGATAGATTTCATTATTTTGCCCAACATAATATACATCCACGCTGCGAGAATTATAAACCTCTATAATTTTTTTTGTAAGAAAATTTATATCATCTGTTTCTAAAAATTCAGTAGGTTCATAAGCCATTTCTCCCTCGCCGCCGCTCCAAGCGTAATCTGCAAAAATTATTTTCATTTTATTATTCCTCCTTTCATTTATTTACATTGATAGTATACTATAAAAGTAAAATTTTGTCAAGCAATTAAAGGAAAATTAAAGTAATGTTTTAATGAAAAGTTTGTGATAAAAAAGTGTTGAAATGCGGTGGGCATGTGAAAAGCGGGCTAGATCGCGCGAGCGCGGCCCGCGTGAAAATTGTGTGAAAAATTTTACACATAGATATAAAAAAAGTGCGCGTTCCCGCGTACTTTAAAGAGAGGTAAAATGTTTATTCTTTTTTACTATTTTTTAACCATTCATTATAAGCCTTTTGGTTTTCTATATTATCTTGTTGCCAATAATCAAAACATTCATTGTTATAATCATCTAATTTTCCATCTATAATGAAATCATCAAGTTCAATTTTATTTGGTATATTAGGAAATACTTTTTTAAGATTATCATCTTCTAATAGATAAATAGGAACGGCTTCTTTTATACTTGCAAATCTTTCCTTAGCCATTTTTAACATTTCTTGAATTTGCTCTTGGGTAAGAGATGCTTCTATTTTTGAAATTTCTTTTGCTATCACTTTTACCTTAAAAGGTTTCTCTTTATCGATATCTTCCCAATAACTTTTAGGTAAATAGAACTCTTCAAATAGATGGTGATAATCTTCTTCATAATTGTTACAATAAATCCATTCTATTTCTTTATCTTCATCTTTTTCATAAATATGAGGATAATCTCTTTCTTTTAAAAAGTTAAAAATATGAACTATTTCATTAAAAGATAAGATACCATAATTATTTTTATCATCTGAAAAGAAAAATGTTGCATTTTGACTTCCCATAAAATCATATTGTATAATAGAAGGCTCATCAAGTACTTCAACTTTATAGCGAACACCGCTACCCGCTTCCAATCTAAAAGTTGCGTTAACATAATCTCCCCAATTGTCGTATGCATAGCTTAAGTCAAAAGATAAACTTGTTTCTTCTATTAAATAATTTATAAATTTTTTTACATTAAAAACTGTTGTATCCATATTATTTACCTTCCTTTTTTTAATTATTTTTTTCAAAGATTTTCATGCTCTTCATCTACTTCTGTATTATCTATAAGATTTGTTATAAAATCATCAATCAAATCAAAAAATTTATTCAATTCTTCATTATTATAAAGGCGGGCAAAGGTTGCAGAACTCAAATAAGGATGAATAACATCTGCAAGATTTTCTGAACCACACATTTTTCTTATATTATAAAGTATTCCATTTGCATTGCAAAGAGTATTTACATCACTATCGCTCAAAGCTAAGTGATATTCAACGACTTGTTTTTTATTTATTGTCATTTTATATTTCCTCCTCTCCCTCTTTATCAATTTTTGAATTATCTCTTAAATTATCAATAAAATCTATTATCAATTTAAGTACATAATATGTATTTCCTTCATTTTCTTCAAAAAGTTTTTTATAAGTTTCTTTTTCTAATACAGATTCTAATATATCATCTAATTTTGGAGAGTCTTTAAACTTATCTAATAAATCTGCAACATCTATCAATGAACTAAATTCGTCCTCTGTTAAATATACAGTTTGTATTGTTTTTGTTTCTTCTTTTATTTTCATATTTTATTTACCTTCCTTTATTTTTTCATCAAAAAATTTTCTTGCCATTTCTCCCAAGTAATCAAAGCATTCCTCTTCAAGCTCCCATCGGACTTCGGCTAATTCGTGTTCTCCCCAAAGACCATCTTCAAGGTCAACTTCTTTTATATTATCTGACTCTATATTATATTCAAATAAGTCAATCGTAGAGCTAAGTTCACAGAAGGAGTCCCAAAAGTTAAGAAAACTTTTATCATCTTTACCGCACTCTTTGATATAATCTTCATAGCGGTTTTGAAGATACTTTTTTAATAATTCATCTGCCGCGCTTGCGGTGATTGTGATATTACGTTCAAATAACATTTTTTTACCTCACTTTTGTTTATTTATGTTTTTATTATAATACTTTTAGATTGATTTGTCAAGCATTTTAATGCGATTTTAAAAAATTATTTTTTTCTTCTTTGTAAATACTATATCCTATATCGTATGTATAGTTATAAAGTTCATCTGTTAAATCTTCATCAAGTTCATCCCTTGAATCTGCATCACATGTAGTATTATCGAATATTATATCTGTGGCACAGTCCATAAAATCGTCAAAATCAATTTCTTCTTTTGCTTTTGGCTTGTAGCAACCATCTTCTCCAAACCATTCTTGCGCAAATTCTCTCATATCTTTTTTAAATTTTTTTTCATTAAGACGAATATAAAGTTCTTTCTTTGGTTTTACCTTTTTAAATTCTTTCATTGTTTTACCTCGCTTTTGTTTATTTACAGATATATTATAATATATAATATGCAATTTGTCAAGCGGTTTGCGGGATTTTTATTGTAAAAGTTTAATGATAATATTTTGACCAAAAAGTGTTAGATTGTGTATTCTGTGTAAAAAAGCGGGCGAGCGGCGCTAGCAAGCGAGCCGCCCAAAAAGAAAAGAGCGCATTTCTGCGCTCTGAGAGGTAAGTCTTTTTAATCTTCATTCCACTGCTCAAAAAACATTTCTGTGATAGGATATACGGCTTCACCTTCAAGCCACTCTTCTCCGCCAAAAGTATCTACAAAGTTACTTAAATCGAAGTCATCATTAAGAATATATTCATAAACCGCATCCGCGACATCATCAAATGATGAGTTTTTATCAAAATTAATATTCAATTTATCAATAATATCTTTTTCATCTATTTCAAAATCTATATTTTTTTTAATATACATTTTAATTTCCATCCTTTTTTTATTTTTTTTTTGCGGCGGTCGGTTAAAGCAATATTGATTTAGTCCAATGCTACTTTAACCGAAGTCTCCCGCATTATAATATTTTGTTTTCTTCGTGTACTATATACTTTGCTTTGTTATCAACAAGAATTTGCTTTATTATTTTGCTTTCTTTTTGACTTTTTGAGTAGATATGATATACTGCTTCATGCTCACGTTGCGTTTTACTGATATTATAACTTATGCTTGACTCGTTCAATCTTTTTCCAATATTGAGAATTTTATCATTCTCTTGAACTGTTGCGGTTATCTCCCATAGTCTATCCTTACGCAACCTATCTAATACTGCAATACTGAAATATACAGATATTATGTTTGCTACTATTGTAACTGCCATATTTATCCATAAATTACTTATATCCGCGGTCAACGCTAATACCAAAGTATAAAACCCGTATGTTACTGCATTTATGACTGCCGCAGGAAATTTTTTCGCTCTTGCTGTAATGATAGTTTTAAGCGTGTTTAGTGATACATTTACAAGTTGAATTATAAAGAAAAATATTATATACCACCAAAATCCCATACTACTAATCCATTCTTGCATTATTTACTTACCTCCTTTCTTTATTTACATATATATTATAGTACATTGCTATTTATATGTCAAGCATTTTTAAGCATTTTCTAAAAAATTTTTATAACAATTTGATGCTTCAAGAGTCATCTTGAATCCACCCTTTAACAAGGGCGAAATATAATATTTATAACTTTTTATTTTACCATCTGCAATTAAAACGATGTTGACTATATCTTTTACAAGGTCAATAGAATATCCAAACTTTTTACAGCGCGCCGCATAAAACGATAAATAATATTCTATTTGATAGCGGGAATCCCATTTGATAAACAGAATATCTTCCATAAAAAAGTCATTAAGTTTCTCAAAATCTTCATTCATTTTTTTTTACCTCTCTGTTCTTTTGATACCATTATTATACAGTATACGAAGGTAATTTGTCAAGCATTTTAAGGGATTTTTATTGTAAAAATTTAATGATTAATTGTGATAAAAAAGTGTGTGAATTGTGTGCGGCAAGTGAAAAGCGGGCTAGATCGCGCGAGCGCGGCCCGCGTGAAAATTATGTGAAATTTTTTTACATTATGTAAAAGAAAAACGACATATTACTATGCCGCCTTTCTTTTATTTTAAGAGAGGTATTTGTTTATTAAATTTCTCGCTCAATAGGCAGAATATCTTTAAGTATCCACAAAAACATAGATAAGTCAGCGAAAAATAAGTTTATATCATCACTATCACAAGCCGCTTGAAGAAAAGTATTATCAACTGCTTCTTCTTCGCCTTCTATCGCTTCTTCAAACTTAGAAAAAAGTTGTTCAAAATCTGCGGGCGTAAATAAATCTGCTATCGTGTCAAGAATATCATCTACTCTAATTATACTTTTCTTTTGTTCTTCGTCAAGTTCTTTTAAAATTATTTGTTTATCCATTTTTAACTACCTTCCTTTTTATTTTATTTTTATTGTTTAATTATTTTCCATTCAGGGTCAGAGATTATAACAGTTTTATTAAGTTGTTCAAATTCTTTTGCGTGCTGGATTGCTTTTTCAAGAGAATCTACACATATAATTTCTTCATTTTTATCATACAAATGAATATGAAAAGATTTTGATTTTACAATAGGATTAGCATCTTCGAACATTTCATCTGTCCAAGTAAAATGATCATCCATTTCTTTAATATTATATCCATTATAATAGTCATCAAATTTGCTAATTTCTACAATAGTTCCGCACAAGGGCTTCATAGTTTCTTGCATAAAATATAATTCATCATCTTCAAAGAATATATCGCCATCATCATCAATGCAGTGTTCTTTTGCCATATCTTCCCAGCTTTTAACTTTTACCTTATCACCAATATTATATTTTCTCATTTTTAATTACACCTTCCTTTATTGCTTTTATTATTATTTTTACAAATGTTTCAAGGAGTTCATTATAAGAATCTTCATCGAATGCTGCAAATTCAAAGTCTGTTTCATCAGGTTCATCAGGAAATACTGTAATCCAATCATTATAATAATAATTTTCATTATTAAGATTTTTTACTATCTCGTGCATTTCTTTTATTCTTTTAATTCTTGTCATTTTTGGTTACCTCTCTGTTCTTTTGATACTCTAAGTATAAACTATTTTAATAATTTTGTCAAGGGTTTTTGGGTAAAAATAGGTAAAAAGTTTAAGAATGCTTTGTGTGTAAAAAAGTTGATAATGTGATAGTCTTGTGAAAAAGCGGCGGGCTGCGCAAGTCAGCGCGCCGACCATAAAAAACCCCTTGCCAAAGCAAGGGGGAGAGACTAAGGGTATTACCCCTTAGTTCTCATCTTCTTCATCTGCATTGTCCTCCGAGTCAGACTCATCTTCTTCCTCGTCCTCATCATCTTCAAGGTAGCCTTCCGCATACAACTTGTTTTCGAGATTCTCAACATAATATTTAGCGTCCTCCGCAACTCCATCTGCTTGTTTGTGAAGGTCATCTACTGAAACCATTGTACCTTCGGTTGCTTTTGCAATTTTTTTCAATACGAGAATATCTGCGGTGATACTCTGCAAAATCTTTTCAATTTGATCTTCTTTTGCTTCTATATCTTCATTAAGATCAAAGACAAGCGTTTCAAGAGGTTGAATAGTTTTGTTAAAATTGTCAAGAGCAGTGTTAAAGTTTTCAATAAGTTGATTGGGATTTGAATTATCCATTTGTTTTGTTCTCCTTTCTTTTTTTATTTACATATATATTATAAGCTATTTAATTACTTTTGTCAATTGATTTTAGTGAAGTCTTTAGTAAAGTTTTGTGTTAATTATGTGAAATGCGCGGGCGCTTGTTTAACGCTGATTTGGATTAGAATTTTGTTGAATATGACTGGGTAAAAAAAGAACGGTGCTTGCCGAATGTTTTCGGCAGCCCGCTCAATAACTTTTTTACCTTGCTATTGAGAACTTTGTCTTAATAGCGAATTGGTAAACCATCTAAATCAAAATTATCATAACCTAAATAATATAATCCATAATGATTAGTCCATATATGCCCGCACTTAGGACATTTATTAGTTGTAGTCATAATTGAATCTATTAAAGTATAAGTTATGATTTCATCATTATCGGTTTCTCCGCAATTAGGACAAATGGTTTTAATGACATTTGTCTTCATTTTGCGCACTCCTTTTATCTCATTTTGTACTTTAATTATAATGAAATTTTTTATAAAAGTAAAGCGGAGACGCGCGCAAGAAAGGTTGCGCGCGCCTTGAATCGCGTTTTCCCGCTATTTATTTTCTTTATATTCTACGCCATAGTTTCCGCAATAGCCGCATTTTACAAAGTTTATTTGCTTTAAAGTTTTGCATTTTCTGTCATATCCGCCGAGGATTTTTCCGCAATGCGGGCAATACAAAACATATTTCCATACTTTTGAATCGTAGTCCGCGGAATCTGCTTTTGTACTAAGAAAGTCCTCGCAACCAATTTGCAAGCAAAGTAGTTCAAAATCTTTGTTATGAAATTTCTTCGTGTTGCAAGTGTATATGCCCGTTTTCCCTAAATAGTAGTGAGCCCATTCGTGCTTAATAGTATTGATTACTGAGGCAGTACTTGCATATTTCATAAAGTTGGCATTAATAGCAATAGCAGTAGGCTTGAAATTTTTAAAATAAGTAATACCCAAAGTTGCTTTTGGCAGGTTATCATCCTCGTATACGGGTATATTGAAATTATCATTGTATAAAGCGGATACTTTTTTGCAAATTTCAGTTGCCCATGCGTTTTCTTGTTTCATAATTATTTACCTCTCTTGTTTTTTGATAGTTTAATTATAAACCTTTTTAATTAATTTGTCAAGTATTTATTGTAAAAAAGGGAAGAAAATTACGTAAATAATAAATCATTTTTCTTACATAAAATTTCACAAGCCTATTACAAAGCGGAACTCGGCTCGCAACAGTCTATCGCGAGCCGCCAAGCAGAAGGGCGGGATGTTTTTTCAATCCCGCCCCCTTTTACACTCTTAATAGTAAATATCAAATTTTTTGAACTCTGCCCGCGAGTATCTTTTTTTGTTTGGCATTACTTTTGTTTGCATTGTGCTTGCATATTTTATGCGTTCGGCGCGCTCTTCCCGCGTTTCTCTTATCATTAATTCATTAAAATCTCTAATTTTTTTCATATTAATTCTCCAAATATATGCTTTCGCATTTTTTCCAATCCCAAACACTAATTTGATTAAAAGCTTTTCCTACTTCTAATGCATCGTATTTGTTTTCAAGTGTTATGCTATTATCAATATAAGCAAGTCCTTTATCAATCCATATTCCAAGGTTACCCGTTTTAATCTGATTTAGCATACTTATAATATATTTTTTTGTTAATGTGCGGGCTTTAATTATGGAAAGGTCTCTTATCGAAACTTGATAACCATAGTTATAAGAAACATCATTCCCTTCTTTGTCAAGAGTAGCTCCGTTGCGGTTTATTACGTCTTTTAACTTAAACATATTATACCTCCCACTCTGAATCATACTCGTATACATCGCTCCAATGTTCGGGCAGATTTAAGTCATCATCTGCATGGCAATCCTTTTCATAAGGACAATCCGCGTAAGTCGGATATTTAAGTAAGTCTTTTAACAACATTTTTGTTTACCTCTCTGTTCTTTTGATACCATTATTATACACCATCAGAGGGTTTTTTGTCAAGCATTTTTATGTAAAAGTTTAGTGATAATGGGATTAAACATTTTTGTCCAAAAGCTTAAAACTGCGTATAAAAAATTTCACAAGATTTTCACAAACTGAATCAAGGCGCGCGGCGCTCCGTCACGCGCCTTCCGCATATAGAAAAGGCTTCCCGAAGGAAGCCCCAAGAGAGATTAGACTACTTAAAAATAAGTAATAAAAACTTATCAATTATTTTTGGATCAATTTCTTTTCTTAATTTTTCAACTAATTCCGCATAACTAATAAAACTTGAACTTAGATTGTTATGTATAATTCGAAGTTTTTCACATATTTCCTCAGGCATATATCCTTTATATTCTCGCATAATTGTATTAGCTTGCGATTGCCAATCTTGCCTTCTATTATATCTTTTTTGGAGTTCCGCAAGTTCTGGATATTGTTTAATCATTTTTTTAATTTTTCTTTTTCTTAACATAATTCACCGCCTTAAAATAGAAGAAATCCTACAACAGTGTTATTATTAAAATAAAAATTTATCATACTGTCATCTAACTCTATTGTAATGATATAACTTTTTATTATCGGAATCATATTACACAATAAGCGCATTTGCTCTTGCGATATAATTGTTTCGACTTTTGAAAAAGCTATATCATCGGGTATTTGCTGCGGCGTTCCCGCGCTTAAATGGTCTATCCAAGTAATATACATTTTTTTAACCTCTCTTAATTTATTTTGTACCTTTATTATAAACCTTTTTAATTAATTTGTCAAGCACTTTACTGTGAAATTTTTGTCATATTAGATTTTTTCTATTTTCACAACCTTACCATGTTTTCTCTCTTCATAAGCTAATTCATCTCTGCTTAATTTTCCATATTGAATGGTGCCATCTGCAAATGTGTACTTTTTCATAATTTTGTAACCTCTCTTGATTTATTTTGTACTTTTATTATAAACCATTTGCGGCAAAAAGTCAAGCATTTTATTGTAAAAGATTAGTAAAAAATATATGATAAAAATTTCACAAGTTTGTCACATTGTGGGAATTTCATATTGTAAAAGAATTGAAAAATTTTCTTGATAAAAATTTCACACAGTTTTCACAAAGCAAAATTCGGCTCGCGGCGGTCTTCCGCGAGCCGTCCAATATTTTTCCTTTTGTGAAAATTTTTTATCATATTATCACACTGTAAAATTTTTATGATAAAAAATTTTCACAAAAGAATGTGAAAAATAAGTGGTATTACTATCACTTACTTTTCTTCTATTTCTGTTATGTGTAAATCTAATGTTTTTAATCTTTGCAATATTTTCTTTTTATTTCGTTAAAAATATCATCTGCAAAGTAAGGAATCCAACCGTCCTCATCTGAATCCCACGCATCCTGATACCTATCATAAAATTCTTGATACCAACTATAAGCGGGAGCGGCTATGTATTTATCCCAAAAAAGTTGATACTCTGGAATGTCATACTCGATATCTGCGTCATAAGAGTCTATTACAAAGCAATTAAATATACGATTGTCATCAAGTATAATATCTAATGCATATGAGCAAGCGGGAGATATAAGCGGCATATCATCTTCAATATAATATTTCATAATGCCTTCATTAATAACCGCGGGGATTATCTTATCAAACTTTTTGTCATCAAAGATAAAAGTAATTTCGTCAAAGTGAATTTCTTTCATAATTTTTTAACCTCTCTTGATTTATTTTGTACCTTTATTATAAACCTTTTTAATTAATTTGTCAATAAAATCAGGGCAATTTTTTGTAAAAAGTTTAAGAAAAATTTTTTAACAAAATTATCACATTGTGGGAAATTGTGAAAATGAAAATTAAGTAAAATCTTCCTGACAAAAATTTTACAAAAATTTCACAAAAGAAAAAAGCGGCTCGCGGTGGGGCTTAGCGAGCCGCTAAAAAATAAAATGAGCAACCTAAGTCGCTCACTTTATAATGGAGATTGAAAAATGATTGAAACAGTTTGCCCAACAATATCAAAGTTATAGCATATGATTACCCGCGGAACAAATCCCCAAAGAGGACATAATCTTCAATTTCGGGTTCAAAAGCGCTGTGTCTTTGATTATAAGGTTGAGATAAAACAACCAAAACATAGAGCTCTTCCTCTCTCTCGGACTCTTTTGACTGTTCGCGTTTTTCATCTTTTGTTTTTGTCTGTATAAACATAATTTTTGTTAACCTCTCTTTGTTTTTGATACTATAATTATAAACTATTTTGATTGTTTTGTCAACTATTTTTTGTAAAGGATATGTAAATTATTTTTTTTAGGATTTTTCATTTTTCTTTCAAAAAATGAAAAATTAATTATAAAAATTTCACACAATTTTCACAAATGACAAAGCGGCCCGCAACAAAAGACCGCGGCCCGCAGCAATATAGGATTTGGGGCATATTGAAATAATTTTACAAAACAATCTATAAAAGGTCTATTGCCCTTATTGCTTTTGGCCGCGGGAGCGTTTCGGGTATATATTAAAATTATAAAAAATCAAACAATTATAAAGAAAATAATTATTTCATTCTTTTTACACTTTAGGGCGGGTTTGAACGAAAGAGTAATATAAAGCGGGTACTTTTTCAAGCACCCGTTTTATATATTTATTTTTTAGCAATCCTTTAAAAACTCTTCTAATAATTTATAATTTATTTTGCCGTCTGTTATTATATTGAAAGTCCTATTCATATCCCTTTTTTCGTCATCATAATTAATAGCCGCATGAAAATTTTGTTGCGAATAAATAAGTTTTTTACTTTTTTTGCTTAATTTCTCAAACAAGTCATGTATTTCTTGTTTTGTTAATGATTCTTGATACTGTTCACGATTATAAACAATTTTTTGTTTCTTGTTTGTAATTGTAATTATAAGACGAAAGGTTATTTTATTTAATTTCAAAGGCGCCTCTATTATATCAATATTGTTTTCGTTTAATAAATCAATTAATTGTTTAATAGAATATTGATTTAAAGCGGCATATATAATGCACTCTACACAGTCCTCGATAAAATCTTGTAAAGTAGTTTCAAACGTGGCATAATTATATAATGCTTTATATGTGTTATCTATTGCAAGGGTATTATTTTGGAAGGCAATATCATTAATATTGCTTGCTATGGTCATCAAATCCGTAAACTCATTTGAGTTGATATATTCTTTTTTAATCGTTTTCATATTAAATCTCCAATTTAATCTTATCGCGGTTAATCCCTCAAGGATTAGCCTCATTATGTTGGGTTTTGGTGGTATATCCCGCGGGCAAGCGCGGGATATATAATCTTATTTGTATTAATATTCTGAGATATAAATTTTCAATTCGTCTTCCGTGTCGGCATCTTCATTAATAAGCTGAATCAGGTATTTAGTCATATCGCAAATTGCTTCTTCTGAATTGTCATCATTAATATAATCTGTCTTAGTGATATAACTATCGCAAAAACTTACTAATCTATTATAGATTGTCAAATCCATTCTATCATATTTGAATAAAAGTTTTTTTGTAAGATAATATGCTTCGGAATGTTTACCCGTCGCGTGCTTAATAAGAATCTCATATCGGGCATTAATAAAGTCCGCAAATTCTTTTTGGGTTAACTCATAATGGGTTACGTACTCAATCTTAGTATAAGTTGTCATTTTTCTAATCTCCTATGGAATATTTATTTTTTCGTTTAAAAGTAACTTGCCTTGCTTTTAAACACCTTTATTCTAAACCCTTTTGGCTAAAATGTCAAGCGATTTTGCTATATCACATTGTAAAACTTTAATGTTTATTTTGTAAAAGAGTTTTCATAATTTTATCACTTTTCACACTGTGAAAGTGTTTTACTATTCTGTCACAATAGTTCACAAAAGTCCATTTTCACACAGTGATAGAAGTGTGAAATTGGCTTTCACGGTCACGCGGCTGTCACTGGTCTCACGCGGGGTTTTCACACAATTTTCACAATCTGGCTTCGGTAGAAATGGGTTTTTTCAGTTTTCACCCGTCCGGCACAAAACGAACACAGAAACTTCACACCATTTTCACAATGTGATAACAAGGTTAATACGGCTTTCACATTGTGAAGTCTAGATCAGCTTAATCTGATATGGAATACTTATTCTGGAATAGCTTAATCTGATTCGGGTTACTTATTCCAAACCAGCTTAAGCTGGATACGGTTAATCTGATATGGAATAAATATGGGAAAATAGGTTAATCTGAATCAGATTAAATATGAATCAGCTTAATCTGAATCAGGTTAACCTATTCCAGACTCTCGCACTGCTTGCGCGTGCTCGAGCCGCCGCATTTTAGAGTTGAGATTATATTCAAACAATTTATAAGAGATTTATTATCTTTTTTCTTTTTAATAAAGAACAGTTTCGGGCATTAATGATATAAGATAAGTATAAACAATTATAAAGAAAATAATTATTTCATTCTTTTTACACTTTAGGGCGGGTTTGAACGAAAG
>CANRHC010000009.1 GCA_947630305.1 uncultured Bacilli bacterium | reverse complement strand
AATATAGTGAAGATGAAAGAATTGAAAATGTAATAAAATATTTAGTAGTATTTGTTGGAAATGATTTAAAAGTAATAGAAAATATTTAATTTTTGTCAAATTTTACGATAAAACTAACTTCAAATAGTTAGTTTTTTAAATGTTTATGATATACTTATAATGTAGGTGATAATGTGAAAAACATTAATGATCAAAAAATATTAAATATTTTGTATAAAAAAATAGATACTTCTGATGAAAATGTTTTAGAAAAATATTTTAATCATTTGGATCATTTAATTGACGCGATAATAAATATTAGATTTAAAAAATATAAAACTAAATTTTTAAGTATTGATGAAATGGATTATTTTTTAGAACAAGCTATTAATTTTATTTATCAAAAGAAAGATGAAAAATATTTAAAATTAATTACTGAAGAAATTATTAATAAAGTTAAAGATGCATGTAGTTTTCCTGTTAATTTAACTTTTGATGATCTTCATCAATATGTTTTAGATGTTTATCATTTAGATAGTTACGCTAATATTTTTCCAAAAGATAAAATTACTGAAATGTATGCTTTAATATCTAATAGAATTGAAGCTGGTTTTGTTAGTCAAACTAAAAAAGAAATTAAAGAAGAATTATGTGAAGAATTAGAATATACTGATAAGAAAAGAGAAACTATTATTACAAGTTATAAATTAAATGTTGTTGATAGTTATATTAAAAAAAGAGAATATGATAAATTAAATATTACTAAAAAAGATTTATTAAAAATGGCTAAGGATAAACGAGATGATATTTTAAATATTAAAGAAGTTATTAAAAATAAAATAAAAATTGATAATGATAGTTTAGATTATTTTGAAGAAAGATTTATTCAAGGTAGTTTAAGTGAAGAAGAAATTGTTAAATTATTAAATTGTTCTAAAAAAATAAGTAAATTAATTTTAAAAAAATATAATGAGATTAAATTATCTTTAGTTAATAATATTGATATTGATAAAGTAAGTATTAATAAGCTTTTATATCAAAGAAGACATATAATAGGTTTTAATTATAATAATTTTGAGATTATTAATAATACAGATAGTTTATTTTATGTTGAAAATATTATAAAAAATTTACCAGATTATGTTAAAGATAAAATTGTTAAAGATCCTAGTTTATATGAAGAACTTAATTTTTTAATTCCTTTTTTAGAATATTTTCCAGAATTAAATGTTGATAAATTTTGTAAAATTATTAAAAATTATCCTGTTGTAAGAGATGAAATTTTAAAAGGTAAAGCTTATAGTGAAACTTATATTAATGATTATACTTGGATTCAAATGCATATTGAAGATATTATTTCTTTATCACTTGGTTTTTCTTCTGTTAATGATGCTGAATATGTTTTACTGGGTAAAGATGTTTATGATAAAAATCCTTTAAGAAGTTCTAAATATGCTGAATTTTATCTTAGAATGTTAAATAAAAGAAGTTCTTATTTTCCGATTATTAAAAGTTCATATCAAGGTTATAGTTATGAGTTAAGTAATTATCATGATCAAAATCGTTTATTAATTGGTGTGAATTGTGAAGGTAGTTGTATGGATTTATTTCATAACAAGGGTTGCGAAACTTATGAAAAAGTTTTATTAGATAAAGATGCTGATGTGATTATGATAAATGATGCTTTTGGCAAGTTTTATGCCAGAATTTTAATATTTAGAAAAGGTAATTTTGCTTTAATGGGTCCGATTAGAAATAAATCTCTTAATCATGAGAAAAATGAATTTGATAAAAATTTAGTTAAACATATTGCTTTAAATATTTTAAAAGAAAGTATGAAGAATGATGATAATATTGATTTTGTTTTTATGGCTGATACAACTTTTTATAATAGTAAACATCAATCTATTAATGATTTTGTTACTTTAAAAGATGATCGTTTTGCTAATCTTTTTCCTCACGCTGATTTAGATTCTAAAGTATTAGTTTTAGCTTATAATCAAAATCGTAAATATGTTTCTTTTGATATGTTACCTAAAGAAGAATATTATTTACCTCATAAAAAAATTAATTATAATCCTACTAATGAAGATGTAAAAAGAATTTTAGCTCTTGATAAAATGCTTTCAAATGATTTAGATCATAATATTAAACCTTTTGATGTAAATAATTATCAAAAAGTAGTTGTAGGTGAATCATGGTATTTGGCTTTAAGATTAGATGGTACTTTAGAAGAATGTTTACTTTCTAATGCTGATAAATTAAGTGTTAATGAATTTGTTAATATGAAAATGAAAATTGTTGAAGAACAAAATGATGTTTTAAATAAACCTCCTATGGTATAATAAGAAAAAAAGGAGGTCTTTTAAATGTTTATAGATGAAGTTAAATTAAAGTTAATCGCGGGAAATGGGGGAGATGGTTGTACATCTTTTAGAAGAGAGAAATATGTTCCTATGGGTGGACCTGATGGTGGAAATGGTGGTCATGGTGGAAATATTGTTTTTACAGCTGAAAAAGGATTAAAAACTTTAATTGATTTAAAATATCACAAAATTATTAAAGCTACTAAGGGTGAGAATGGAAAAGGAAAAAATATGACAGGTAAAAATGCTAGTGATATTATAATTAAAGTACCTTTAGGAACGACTATATATGATGATGATACCAATTTAATTCTTGCTGATTTAACTGTTGATAAAGAAAGTGTAGTTGTGGCCAGTGGTGGTCGTGGTGGAAAAGGTAATAAAGCTTTTGCAACTCATGATAAACCTGCCCCTTCTTTTTCTGAACTAGGTGAACCAGGTGAAATAAGATATATAAGATGTGAATTAAAACTTTTAGCAGATGTTGGTTTAATTGGGATGCCAAGTGTTGGTAAATCAACAATTTTAGCTAATGTTTCAAATTCTAATCCTAAAATAGCCAGTTATCATTTTACAACATTAACTCCAAATTTAGGAGTAGTAACTTTAAAGGATAATACATCTTTTGTAATGGCTGATTTACCAGGGTTAATTAAAGGCGCTAGTAAAGGAATAGGTTTAGGTAATTTATTTTTAAAACATGCTTCAAGAACTAAAATATTAGCCCATGTTATTGATATGGGTAGTAGTGAAGGAAGAGATCCTATTTCTGATTATGAAACGATTAGAGAGGAAATCATTTCATATAAAAATAATTTAGCTAATAAAAAAGAAATAATAATTGCTAATAAAATGGATTTACCTTTAGCTAAAGATAATTTAGAAAAATTTAAAAAACAATATCCAGATAAAATTATTTTTGAAATCTCAGCTCTTAATAATAGTGGATTAGATAAATTAATTAATTATTTAAAAGATTTATTAAAAGAAGTAGATAATGAAAATATATATCAAGAAGATGAATATGAAAAAACTATTGTTTATCGTTTTAAAAATGAAAAACCATATACGATTAGTAAAGAAGATGGTATATGGGTTATTAGGGGAAAACAAATTGAAACTTTATTTAAAATGACTAGATGGGATGAAGAAGAAGCTGTAATTCGTTTCCAAAGAAAATTAAAAAATATGGGTATAGAAGAAGAATTAGAACGTTTAGGGGCTAATAAAGGTGATGAAATATTAATAAATAATTATGTCTTTGAATGGAAAGATTAATCATATATTTTTAAAATTGAACCAACAACTATTTTTTCTTTAACATGTTCAGGAATTAAGAACATATGAATATTTTTCTTATTTTCTTTAATATGAATAAATTTATTTTTAGGTATATTTCGATATATATATTTAACTTGATAATCTAAATTAGTAGCAATAACTAAATAATTTTCTTTTCTAAAATATGTATCAATTAAATTAGTATTAGGATAATATAGTATTTTATCATTATCCTTTTTATTTAATATTTTATCTTTAAGATTAGTTATTTTAGTAACTTCATAAGTTTTTAAACCAAATTTTAGTTTCATTATATCATTCCTATCTAATATATTATATATTTTCTTTGTCAAATTAGAACAAAAAAATATTTTTAATAATATAAAAGTATGATATAATCCTAATTAGAATAGAGATGATAAAATGTTTGGAAAAATTAAATATATTAGTGAATCTGCCGCACATGTTGAAAATACTTTAAGTTCAAATGAAACTACGGATTTAATGAACTTACATGTTATTTTTGAAGCTCCAAATCAAAGAATATTAGGAGAAGTAGCTGAAATTAATCCTGATAATATTAAAATAACTTTTTTAGGAGAGTATGTTGATGATCGATATGTTAACGGCGTTATTAGAAAACCTTTAATTTCAAGTAAAATAAGAGTTATTAATGAAAGTGAACTAAAAAAATTAATTGGAATGAAAGATAGTGGTTCTTTTGAATTAGGAAAAAGTGCAATTTATAAAAATTATACAGTATATCCTTCAATTAATGATTTTTTTTCTAATCACTTTTTTATATGTGGTAACTCTGGTTCTGGTAAAACTCATGGGGTAACAAGAATTATTCAAAATGTTTTTCAAGATGTTGAAGTTTTAAAGAAAAATTCTAATATATTTTTATTTGATGCTTATGGAGAATATAAAAATGCTTTTAAATCAATTAATCAATATAATCCTGATTATCAATATAAATTTATAACTAGTAATATTCAAGAAGAAAGTGATGTTCCTCTAGAAATACCCGTTTCCCTTTTAAAATTAGATGATATGGCTTTATTGTTACAGGCATCAACTCATAGTCAACTGCCAATTATTGAAAGAACAATAAGATTAGCTAAAATATTCTGCCAAAATAATGCTGAAAGTGAAAATTATAAAAATCATTTAATAGCCAAAGCATTATTAGCAATTTTATTTAGTAATCAAACAACTGCCCAAAAGAAAAATCAAATATTTACTATAATTGAAACTTGTCATACAAAAGATTTTGATTTTGATTCAAGAATTTCTGGATTAGGTTTTTCAAGAAGTTTTGCTGAATGTTTTGAAATAGATTCTAATGGTAATTTTGGTGAATCAGTTTTAATTACTGACTATATTTTAAAACATATTAATGAAGATTTAGAAGAAACTAAAGAACCAGAACAATATTCTTACTCTATGTTAGATTTTTCTAAAGCTTTAGAATTTACTTTAATTAGTGAAGGATTTTTAAATAATCGTGCTGTAGCTGATGATGCCACTATTTTAAAAGTTCGAATTAGTTCTATTTTAAATACTAAAGTAGGTACTTATTTTACAGGTAAAGGTTATGTTACTCCAGAACAATTTGCCAAAGATTTAGTAATGTATAATGGTAAAAAAGCTCAGATAATAAATATTAATTTAGAAGATGTTGATGATGTTTATGCCAAAGTAATTGTTAAAATTATTTGCCGAATTATTTTTGAATATACTAAAAGTTTAAAAGATCGAGCTAGTATGCCTTGTCATTTAATTTTAGAGGAAGCTCATCGATATATTCAAAATGATAATGATACTTTTTTACTTGGATATAATATATTTGATCGAATTGCTAAAGAAGGTCGAAAATATGGAACTATCCTTGGAATAATATCGCAAAGACCAGTAGAAATAAGTGATACAGTTGTAGCTCAAGTATCTAATTTCTTAATTTTTAAAATGACTCATCCTAAAGATTTAAAATATATTGAAGAAATGTTACCAAATATTTCAGCAGATGTTATTGAAAAACAAAAAACATTACAACCTGGTAGTTGCGTAGCTTTTGGTGGAGCCTTTAAAATACCAATGATTGTTAGAATGGCAATGCCAAATCCACCTCCATATTCATCTAACTGTAATGTTAAAAATTGTTGGACAAAAGAAATTGTTAATGAAGTTGATATGACTAATCAAGTAAATCCAAATGTTAATCAAAATATTGGTCAAGTTGATACTTTACCTCAAGATAATCAACCTCAACAAAGTGAAAATCAAATGGCTAATGATATAGTAATGCCCGAAGCAAGATTTATTTATACTGACAATATGAACAATTAAAATACTTGCTATTTGTCCTTATCTTTGATACAATTAAATTGCCAATAGATAGTAAGAATGCATAAAACCGACTATGGTGATACTTGGGAATCGGATTTCTATATGGTGTAGAAGACTAATCCATTAAGTGAATTAGGATCCTAAAGTATAGATATGATGCCCACCTGCTGGAAAGCGGGATTTTATCACACTTACTTCTTTGGCTTTTTTAATGGGAGTTTTTATTATGTTTAATAGAGTAGAATTATTAATTGGTGAAAAAATTAAAAAACTTAATCAAGCTAATATTTTAATTATTGGTATAGGTGGAGTAGGTGGTTATGTTTTTGAATGTTTAATAAGAAGTGGTATAAATAATATTACTATTATTGATTTTGATAAAATAGAATTATCTAATTTAAACAGACAAATTATTACAACTATTGATAATTTAGGTTTAGAAAAAGTTGAAATAGCCAAAAAAAGAGCTTTAAAAATTAATCCAAAATGTCAAATTAAAACAATTAATGAAGCTTTAAATAAAGAAAATATTGAGATAGTTAAAAATAATTATGATTATATTATTGATGCTTGTGATGATGTTAAATTAAAAATTGCTTTAATTAAATATTGCCAAGATAATAAACTAAATTTAATATCTTGTATGGGAACTGCTAATAAAATGGAACCGGAAAAGTTGATGATTACTACATTGGCTAAAACTTATAATGATCCTTTAGCTAAAAAAATTAGAACGACATTACCTAAAAAATATTTAAATACAAAAGTGCTATGGAGTAGTGAAGTTCCTATTATTAAAGGATGTCTTGGTACTTTTTGTGCAGTTCCAATGGTGGCTGGAGCTATGATTGGGCAATATGTCATCAATGAAATATTAAAAAAATGAAAATCATTTTAGATAGTCTAATAATTGATTTTCATTTTTATTTTCATAAATAATTTTATAAAGAATATTAATTATTTTTATTTCGTAATGATGTTTTTTTAAAAAATTATTTAAAGTATATAACATGGTATAACCTTCTACAGTATTATATTTTAAATATTCATATAATTTATCTTTATTATTTACAATCATTGTTCCAAATGTAAAATTTCGGGAATTAAAACTAGTGCATGTTAAGAAATAATCACCAATTGTTCCATATAATATTTGAATATTTTTAAGTTCTTTTAAAGCTTTTGTTAAATAACTTAATACCGTAGAATAAGAATTAGTTAATTCATAAATTATTCCCGAACCTATAGCTATTATATTTTTATAAATACTATAAAATTCTAAATATGGTTCATATTCATCAATATCTACATAATTTGGCATCATTTTTCGTAATAAGCCAAAATCATCTTTGGAAATAGTTAAACCAACTGGAACTTTTTTTATTAAATCATTGGCTAAATTAGGACCTGCTATAAAATATATATTATCTTGTTTTAATTTTTTAATTGCATAGTTTGTTAAAAATTCATTTTCAAGCATTCCTTTTGTTCCAATATAAATAGGAATATTTTTATTTAATTTAATATTATCAATAATTTCTTTAAAAAATGGGGTAGAAACTAAAATAAAAATAGCATCTGCATCTTTTAATGCTTCATTAAGATTAGTTGTAAATTTTAAATTTGCAAATTCTTTTTTTAAATTGTTTATTTCATTTTCTTGATGAACCCACATTTTAATATTATTTTGTTCAAGTAATGAAGTTATTCCTTTAGCAAAAGCTCCACATCCAATAATAGTAATATTCATTATCTTTCTCCTTTCATTTCCATATGAATTTTATTTAAGTTATTTTCATATTTATTATTTTTAGGTTGATAATATTTTTTACCTAATAATTCTTTTGGTAAATAATCTTGTTTAACATAACTATTTGGATAATTATGAGGATATAAATAAGTTGTTGATGTAGTTTTAATGTGATTTGGTACATTTCCCGTTGTGCCTTTTCTAATGTCATTTAATGCTTCATCTCCTGCCATATGTGCAGAATTTGATTTAGGTGATAAAGCCATTTCGGTTACAACTACTTGTAAAGGAATTCTTGCTTCAGGTAGTCCTACTAATTCAGATGCAGAAATTGCGGCCATTACTTTTGGTCCGATTGATGGATTAGCAAGACCAATATCTTCATAAGCAATGACACTCATTCTTCTATATATACTATCTAAATCTCCAGCTTCAATTAATCTACTTAAATAGTGAAGGGAAGCATCAACGTCACTTCCTCTAATTGATTTTTGAAAAGCTGATAAAACATCATAATGACCATCTTCATTCTTATCATGAAAGAATACTGGTTTTGTTCCCATTTGTTTTAATAAATCTAAAGTAATTTCATGATTAGAAGAACTATAATAAGCTATTTCTAATTCAGAAATCGCATATCTTAAATCTCCTGAACTTGATTTTGCGATTACTTTCATTGTTTCATCACTTATTTTAATGTCTTCTAAAAAACTTGTTGCTTTTTTTAAACCTGTTATAATTTCTTCAATACTTAGTTCATGAAGTTCAAATATTTTAACTCTAGATCTAATCGCTGGATTTATTTTATGGTATGGATTAGATGTTGTTAAACCAATTAATGTAATTAAACCTGTTTCTAAATGTGATAAAAGTAAATCTTGTTTATCTTTATTCATTCTGTGAATTTCATCAATAATTAAAATCATATTACCATACATTTTGGCTTCAGCGATTGCTATGTCAAAATCTTGTTTATTATTAATTGTTGCATTTAAAAATTTATGAGGTAAATTTAATTCTTTTACAATAGCATTAGCAATAGATGTTTTACCAATTCCTGGTTTACCATATAAAATCATTGAACATAAATGTTTATTTAAAACCAAATTAGAAAGAATTTTACCATCACCAATTAAATGTTTTTGACCGATTACTTCACATAATTTATTAGGACGCATTTTATTTGCTAAATTTTCCATTCAATCACCATTATTATTATATAAAACATTCGTTTGACAATCAAGTTTTTAATCGTTATACTTAAAATATAAGGAGTGGCTATGAAAAATGAATATTGTAATCTTTATTTAAATCATTTAAAATATGAAAAAAAATTAAGTAATAATACAATTATTTCTTATCAAAAAGAATTAGAAGAATTTCTTAATTTTTTTAATAAAAAAGATATTTTAAAATTAAATGAAGAAGATATAAATAGATTTTTAAAATATTTGGATAATGATAAAAAAGTAATGGATCTTACTAAAGCACATTATATAACAGTTATTAATAATTTTTATCTTTTTTGCCTTCAAGAAGAATATATTTGTAATAATCCTTGTGAATCTATTTGGCAACCAAAAATTGCCAAAAAATTACCTCAAGTTTTATCATATGAAGAAGTAGATAAATTACTTGATATAAATATTAATAATGCTTATAATGCCAGGACTAAAGCAATGTTAGAATTATTGTATGCTACGGGGATAAGAGTAAGTGAATTAATATCTTTAAAATTTAATCATATAGATTTATTTAATGATATTATTAAAGTAGAAGGAAAGGGTAGTAAAGAAAGAATTGTCCCAATTAATCAAACTGCTAAAAAATATTTAGAAATATATTTGAATAATTACCGTTCATTATTAATTAAAAAAGGGAAAAGTTGTGATTATTTATTTTTAAATAATTTAGGATTAGGTATATCAAGACAAGGTTTTTTTAAATTACTTAAACAAAGAGCTCAAGAAGTAAATATTAAAAAAGATATTAGTCCTCATACATTAAGACATTCTTTTGCAACTCATCTATTATCTAATGGAGCAGATTTAAGAGTTATCCAAGAACTCTTAGGCCATAGTGATATTTCAACAACTCAAATATATACTCATTTAACTAATGAACAATTAAAAAAAGAATATAATAATGCTCATCCAAGAGCTAAAAAATAGGAAGAAATATTAAATAATTTCTTCCTTTATAACTAACAATCTCTTCTATTATTTTTTTCATTGTTGTTTTGTTCTTCTTTTCTGCTAGAATTTGAACGTTGTTCTCTATTATTTTGATTTCTTTTAGAATTATTGTTAGAACGATTTTGTCTTTCATTATTATTCTTTTTCATATTAATTTACCTCCCACTAATATTATGGATTAGAAGGATAAAAGCATACTTTAATTTAGTTGCCAATGTTTGGTAGTTCTGTTAAAATAAAACAAAAAGGAGATATTTATGGCAAGATTTTATTTATTATATGAAGAAGAAGGAAAATTAAAATTTTATAATAAACAAGATTTTAATGATATATCAGAAATTGATTTATTAACTATTGATTATAGTAAAAAAGAATTTGCAGAAATGGTTAAATATAAATATCAAATTGATTTAAAAGATAAAAAGCTTTTAATAGCAAAAATTAATTTGAATAAAGATAATTATAATATTTCAATATATAATCCTATTTTTCAACCTGATAAAAAAATAAATATTCAAAAATATTTAAAAATTAAATATGTTATGTTAAATCGATTTGATAAAGTAATGAATAAAGAAAAAATTAAATTATTAGATGATTCTTCAAAATTTCATTCCTTAATTAATAATTTTTGTTTAGAAATTGTCAATGATAATGATTTAAAAAGAAAAATGGCAGATAGTAAATCATCTCATATAAATTTAAAATTAAAAGAAGAAATTTTAGCTTTAAGTGGTTATGATTATAAATTTCATGTTAAAAATATTTGGAAAAAGTTAAGAAATTATATGGATTTTCGATCATTTTTATTAGAATATATTGATTATTATCGTAATGATTTAAAACAAGAATTAAATATAGCTGAAAACTATTTATTTCCTAGTGAAATATTTAATTATAATTATTCCTTTTTTATTAATCCTTATGAAGCAAATAAAGATAAGAATAAAACTATAGATAAAAAATATTTAGAAGAAGATATAGATATTACTTTAAAATTAATAAAAATTAAAAATAGTCCATTTGATGATGAAGAAATAGGGCAAGTTTTTAAAAAATATGGAATTAATGAAGTAATGAATAATTTTGATGCTAATAGAATATATTCATCAACTTTAAAAGATTTACTTAGATTAGGAATTATAAATGACGAAGATTATTTAAATAAAATTAAAGAATTAAATTTTAAGATATAACATATATATTAATGGTGATTTTATGCAAATTCTTTTTCCATTAATTATTTCAAGCATAGCTGGGTTATCTACAGTTTTAGGTTCTTTAGTTATTTTTCATAAATGGCAAAGGGAAAATATTAATAAATTTATTGTCTTTGCATTATCTTTTTCACTAACTATAATGATAGGAATATCAATTTTAGAATTAGTACCTGAAGCAACATATAGTATTTTAACTGAATATAAACTTGTTTTAGGTACTTTTTTATCTTTAATAGCTTTTACATTTGGAATCATAATAATTTATTTAATTAATAAAAAAATTACTCAAAAACAAGATGATTTATATAGAGTAGGGATTTTATCAATGATTGCTTTAATGTTACATAATTTACCAGAAGGAATTGTAACTTTTTTAAGCTCTTATCAAAACATTGCCTTAGGATTAAAACTTAGTCTTGCTATAATGATGCACAATATACCAGAAGGGATAAGTATTGCTGTACCTATCTATTATTCAACAGGAAGTAAGAAAAAAGCCATTAAAATGACTTTTATATCTGGACTTGCTGAACCACTAGGAGCCATCTTAGCATTTATATTTTTAAGTCGATTTATTACAAACTCAATGATAGGATTTATTTTACTGTTTGTTGCTGGTTTAATGATAACTTTATCTATCCATGATTTATTTCCAAAAGCCAAAAAATACCATGAAGATGAATGGATATATATTGGAATGGGAGTAGGAATTTTATTTTTACTATTTAATCAATTTATATTATAATTAAATTAGGAGTTAAATATGAGTATATATGTATTTTTATTTATTATAATTATAGTTGATATTTTATTGGCTCATTTTTATCCTAAACTTAGAGGTTTAGTTGGCGAATTCTATATCAAAAGAGAATTAAAATCATTACCTAAAGATTATATAGTTTTTAATAATATTACGATTAAAGACGAGTGGGAGACTCATCAAATTGATCATATAGTTGTCTCTAAATATGGAATAAATGTTATTCTAAAATTTAATGAGGAAATAATTGATCACCTTGCACCTGTTATAGTGACTATTACTAATGATAATATAAAAGATAAAAAATTACGTCTTAATCATAATAAAGAAATTAAAGAAAAAATTAAAAATAAAAATGTCCTCGATGTGGAGTATATTAATAAATAAAAAGGGGAAATATGGTTATTTTATAGGATGTTCTAATTATCCTAAATGTCATTTTTATCATAAGGATTAATTATTAGTTTACATAATATATATTATGCAATAATTATAAAATTTAAATTAAATTAAAATTATGTATAAATAAGATATAAAATAAACGTTAATATTATAACAAGAAACTATAATTATAAAGTATCTATCTATAGAAATAAATAAATTAATAATTAAAATATTCTATTATAATTAAAATTTAATTAATATATTTAATTTAATATATTTAATTAAATTAATTCTTATTATTTTATATATTATCTAATTTGCATCGAAATTTATATAGATGATTAATTTATAAGTTAAATGTATAAATATATTTTGCATTGAAATTTATATAGATGATTAATTTATAAGTTAAATGCATAAATGTATAAAATTTATTTTAATAATTAATTTATAAATTATAAAGAATCATAATTTATTTTTAAAAGTTAATTTTATTTTTACATTAATAATTTATTTTTTTTATATATAATTTGTAGATTAATTTTTTTTTTATATATTTTTTGAAATTTAAAAAAGAGTAGTATCTCTCTACTCTTCCCTTTCATAATTATACAATGTAAAGTGAATGTAAAGTGAAATTATACTTTACGTGATTCAATTTCTGCAATTTTTTCTATTAATTCTCCAGCATTTTCAGTTGTGATTTTAGAATATCCTAATTCTTTTAAAGCTTGAATTTTTAAAGTATTTAGTTGCTGAGTTCGTCCAAGTTTTTCTTCATTTTTCTTTTCAATTTCTTGTTCCCAACGATGATGAGATTCAGCTAATTTACTACGTGATGCTCCTCCAGTATTATAAAGTGTTAAAGCTGTATATAATATTCCCTCAAAAATATATTGACGATCTTCATTAAATTTATATTCATTTACTTTAGTAAAACCTGTAGTTTTTGACATATAACCAAAAATATATTTTATTTCTGGAACATTATCCATTGATTGTAACATATGATATAAATAATTAAAAATATAATAATTTTCTTTAGCCTTTTTTTCATCCATAAATTTTTCTTTAATTATATTTATAATGTTATTTAGTAATACTTGTGCATCTTTATCTAGATTTTTAATTTCTAAATAATTATCCGTTTTATTCTCACCTCTAGTTGTTTGATTTAAACGATTTTCAACACTTAATAAATAATCAGTAGTAATTTCAATATTATCAATTGAAGTTTCTTCACTATCTTCAATGTCAAGTAATTTTAATAATAAAATTTTCTTTTCTTTTGGCCATTTTGAAATATCATCAATTTCTAAGTAATTGTAAACCATCTGTCTAGAAACTCCTAAATATTTAGCAAGTCTAACTTTAGAAATTCCTAATTCTTGCATTAAATCTTTTAATTTTTTCATTCGTTATAACCTACTCTCTTAATATTTACAAATATATTATAAAATACTTAACATGTTGACGTCAAGTAAAAACATTAATTTTAAAGCTTATTTTAAGCTATTTATAGCTAATTTTAGGTCTTTTATAGTATTATATTGTTTATTTATATAAATATTTTGTTTTTTTATTAGATTAAGTTTTTGGGGTTTTATTCTAATTAAATTTTCTAATCACATTTATGATATTTTCTAATTAAATCAGCTTCTTTTTTATAGCCTCTTTTTTGTAATTCTTTTACAAATACTGGCCATGGTGGAATATTACTCATATATGATTCTCCAGGACCATTATATGCTCCGCCACTTGGGCCTGTATATAATCCTCCACCTGGGCCTGTATATAATCCACCACCAGGACCTGTATATAATCCACCACCAGGACCTGTATATAATCCACCACCAGGACCTGTATATAATCCACCACCAGGACCTGCATATAGTCCACCACCAGGACCGTCATATGCGCCTCCACCAGGACCTGTATATAATCCGCCACCAGGACCTGCATATAATCCACCACCTGGGCCTGTATAATTATTTCTAGGCCATTTATTAATTTTCACTAACTTCAGCCTCCTCATTTATTTCTTCTTCGTCTATCTCATCAACGAATAAATATTTATGTAATTCCATCATTGTGTAAATTATTCTCCTTTCAATAAACATAATAAATGGAACTGGATCTTCCTGTAAATCTATTTTTGATAATGCATCATAATATTCTTTTCTACATTTTTGATCAATATAAATTGGTGGAATTTTCTTTTTACTTAAAAGCCAATTCATTATAGCTCTTGATATACGCCCATTTCCATCTCTAAACGGATGAATAACAATAAATTTATATGTGAAATATGCCACTTGTTCTATATACTTTCCAATTTCATATTGATCTATATTTTCCATAAAAAATTGTAATTCTTCGTCAAGAGCATTAATTCTATCATTTATTTCATAATATGGAACGGGTTGTATAGTACCTCTTTTTAATAATGCCGTTTCATCTCTAAATTTACCATTATCATCAGGATATGGAACATATTTAAATAATAATGAATGTAATTGTCCACAGTTTTTGAATGAAATATTATCTTTTGTATTAATTACATATCGTTGTAATTCTAAATTACCAAGTGTCATTACTATTTCTTCTCTATCATTATCAAAAAATTTACTATCAGTACCATTAAAATTTAAATCAGCAAGTATATAATTAAGTTGTTTCCTATCAATTACTACACCTTCAAGTTTATTATCATTATAAATATAATTTTGCAAAAACTTTTGACCAGTATATTTATTAATATCAGTCATAATAAAACTCATTGAACCTACAACATTGGATAACAACGTACTATCAATTTTATTTTCTATTAGCTCTTGTCTTTTGGATGAAACTCCATATTCTTTCATTCTTTGCCTTAATGCTTCAGAAGATATATCACCATCTATTAAATTTAGGCCATAAGCAATTCTATTCAAGCATGAATTAAAGCTAACACCAAAATATTCAGCTATAATTGTAATACTTTCAAAATCAATAAATCCATTTTTATTTTTGTATTGTTCACATACGGTTTTTAACTCGTTAGTAGGCATAAGTAAATACCCAGCAAAATCGTTTGCATATTTTTCAATTTTTTTATTTGATTTTTTTAAACACTCAATATAATCAGTTGTTCCAATTTCTTTACTCAAATCTTTTATAAAATGACAATATTCATGTGCTGCAGTAAATCTTTGTCTTTGCCAACCATTATTTGAATTAATACCTACAATTGTATAATTATCTTCATCATTAATAATAATACCAGCTAAATTTTCAAAATTTTTTAATACAACATATATGCCAGCATTATGGAGGATTTTAAATGGATCTATTGGAAAAGTTAATTGACCATTTTTACTTAGCTTTTCTAATTCTCTTTTCGCTAAATCTTCTGGTGTCATATTAGTCATCCTTATTTTGTGACTTTAAAATGTTTTTATATTCAATTAAACTAATAATTTCTTTTTTATCCTTTTCGCTTAATTCATTAAAACCCCTAGCAAAAATAACATTACTACTGTCTACTGTATTTTCTTCTGCTGTTAATTCATTCATACTTATATTATATAATTTTGAAAAATTAATTAATTCTTCCAAATCAATTTTGCGATCTCCTTTTTCAATTCTTAAAATTGCATCTCTACCTACGTTCAAAATTTCAGCAACTTGTTCTTGAGTTAATCCCATATATTTTCTAAGTTTTCTTAATCTTTCTCCTATTTTTTTATAATTTAACTCTTTCATATGCATCACCTCAATGTATAAATACATTTATATTATATGTAATAATGTTGAAAAAGTCAACATTTTAATTTTAAAACTATTTTAAGCTATTTATAGCTAATTTTAGGTCTTTTATAGTATTATATTGTTTATTTATATAAATATTTTGTTTTTTTATTAGATTAAGTTTTTGAGGTTTTATTCTAATTAAATTTTCTAATTGTTGTTGTTCTTTTTTTAAACGTAATTTTAAAAAATAACTAATTTCTTGAGGATAATTTGTCTTTTTTTGAGTTTTATACATTTCTGTTGTTAAAGTACAATAAAAATTTTTTATATTTGAAATTTTATGATGATTATCTTGAAATTGATAATAATAATGTTTGAAATCATTAATTAATTCATCTATATTTTTAACTTTTCTATTTTTAGAATCATATACTTTATTAATTATAGCTGGATATTTAATATTATTTTGACATTGTAAATTATTAATTAAATGGATTAGTAATTCGTTTTTTGTATATCTTTTTTTATCATAAATATAATAATTATAAAAATTTTTCATTGTAAGATATTTAATTTTGCATTCTTCTGAAAATGTTAAAGTATCAAATTCAGGAAAATGTTTTAACATAAATTTGTTAGTATTATTTATTTCATATATATAAGCCATTATTTCTTCATCGATAATTTTATAATTATATTGCCAAAAATTACGGCCATTGTAATTATAATCTATTAATACACTGAATAAAGATGTCAAACTATAATTGGTTTCAATATTTGATTTTTCCATTGTTAAAACATGAAATAATTCATGATATAAAGTAGCAATAAATTCAAAAAAACGTTCATCATCATTTTTTATATTTTTGTAAAAATTATTAATATATATATTTACATAATGAATAAATTTAGGATTACCTAATATATCACAAAATTGAGATTGTGAATTGGCATTACAAAAAGAACAATTATTACTTATTCTTAAATTTAAATCTAATTGATATTTTTTAGAAGCATTTTTATAAAATATTAAAGCTAATTTTTTATAATCATTTACAGTGGCATTTTTATAATCAAATTCATTTATTTTAGATACCATAATTCTTCATCATCTTTCATTACTTTTTTGATAATACCACTTCCTAAACATTCATCATGATCATAAAAGACACAGAATTGACCTGGTGTTACAGCTTTAAAGCCTTGAGGATAGATAACTTTTATTTCATTATTTTCCAAATATTGTAAATTAACAGATACATCTTCACTTCGATACCTAAATTTTGCACTGCAAGAAGTTGGCCTTTTATCAGTAATAAAATTAACATCTTCTAAGATACAAGAATTACTTATTAAATATTTATTATCTTTTCCAAAAGCTATATATAAAATATTATCACTTACATTTTTTCCACATACATAATGTCTTTCATCATAACCCGAAATACCAGTATTTTTTCTTTGACCAATCGTATAATTCATTAATCCTTGATGAGTACCTATTACTTCTTTAGTTTCAACATTTATAATTTTACCAGGATTTGGTTTTAAATAATTTTGAATAAATTTTTGAAAATTACGTTCACCAATAAAACATATTCCAGTTGAATCTTTTTTCTTAGCAACATTTAAACCAATATCGATAGCAATTTGTCTTACTTCTGGTTTAGTTAACTCTCCTATTGGAAATAAAACATTTTCTAATTGTTCTTTTTTAAGTCCTGCTAAAAAATATGTTTGATCTTTATTTAAATCAACAGCTCTTAATAATTTATTATTTTTTAATCTGGCATAATGTCCTGTAGCAATATATTTAGCCCCTAAACGTTTTGCTTCTTTTTTAAAAGCATCAAATTTAATATATTTATTACATAATAAATCGGGATTAGGAGTTCTCCCCTTTTTTAATTCATTTAAAAAATATGTAAAAACATTATCCCAATATTCTTTCACAAAATCAATTCGATGTAATTTAATTCCTAAAATTTCACATACTTTTTTAGCATCATTATAATCTTGTTCTTGAGGACATATTTCATTTTCTAAATTTGGATTACCTAAAGTATCATTATTAAGCATTGAATCCCAGTTGCGCATGAATAAAGCTTCGACATCATACCCTTCTTTAATTAATAAATATGCCCCTACAGCTGAATCAACTCCCCCACTCATTCCAATAATAACTTTTTCCTTCATAATAATCACATCCAAATTACCCATATTATAGCAAAAAAAAAATAAAAAAAATAGCATAATTATTTAAGAAGAAAAGATATAATATTTAAAATTTTAGAACTTATTAAAAAAAAGATAAAATCACCTATTAATGAAATTAAAATTATAATTAAAGATGCCATTATATTTTTTAAAATAATTGTTTCATTATCTTTTTTATATAAGAAATGACCAATTATATTACGAGATATTTCTAAACATTTAAAAAACATTAAATAAAGAGGTATTAAGATAAAAAAATTAGTAAATAAAATAAAGAATAATGCATAAATTAAACCTTTTATATGAAATATTAAAGTAAAAATAGTTATTAAAAAACCAATATTTATTCCTTCTATAAATAAAAATATTAAATAAAAAGGTATTCCTATAATTATTATACTTGTAATTAATAAAAATGCTAAAAGAGTAAAATGGCTTGTTAAATTAAGCCAAGTTAAACCATTTATATTATTACTATATTGTTTTAAAATTGGTATAAAAGAGGTTTTTGTTTTAAAGGCAATCATAATTCCCATGATAGTTCCTATAACTAAAATGATACTTATAAAAATCATTATAATACGACGTTGTTTTAAATATTTTACTAAAACGTTCACAATTATCACCCATTAAAGTTTATTTACAAATAAATAATTTTATGATAAATTTATATTGGGTGAAATCATGAAGAAAAAGACAAGACAAATAGTAACATGGATTACTTTAATTATTATGGTTGGTGGCATTGTTGCTAGTATTGTAGCTTATGCTATTTCCTAGTGGTATGAATTACCATCTTTTTTTTGCTTTTTTTGGCCATACTATTATTAGGTAAGGTGATTGTTATGAAAAAAGTTTTAATCACATTAATAGCATTTTTAGGAATGCCTTTATGTGTGTTTGCCTATTCTAATGAGGTTATTTTAGGTGGTGAAAATATTGGCATTCATATAGATTCTAAAGGGATTTTAGTTATTGGTTTTTATCAAGTTAATGGTAAGACTTTAAAAGGTAATCCTAATATTATGATTGGTGATGAAATAGTTAAAGTAAATAATATAAATGTTACAACTATTGATGAATTAACAAGTGCTATTGAAGAAAATATTATTGATAATCATATCTATATTACTGTAAAAAGAGATAATAAAGAAATACCTATTTTATTAGAATTAGAAACGGTTGATGGAATTTATAAAACAGGTTTATATGTTAAAGATAATATAACAGGAATTGGTACTTTAACTTATATCGATCCTGAATCTAAAATATATGGAGCTTTAGGACACGAAGTTTTAGAAAGTAAAACCTTAAAAATGGTTGAAGTAAAGACAGGAAGTATTTTTGAAAGTACAGTTACATCTATTAAAAAAAGTATTGACGGGAATGCTGGAGAAAAAAACGCTAGCTTTAATTTTGAAAATACTTATGGTTCAATAAAAGAAAATACGGTTAATGGAATATTTGGAATTTGGGAAAGTAATTTAAATAAAGATAAAATTCAAATTGCTGAACCTAATGAAATAAAGATAGGTCCTGCTAAGATATATACGGTAATTAATGGCAATAAAAAAGAAGAATATGATATAAATATTACTTCAATTCAAGATTATAACGACACCAAAAATATGACATTTGAAATTACAGATCAAAAATTAATAGATAAAACTGGAGGGATTGTTCAAGGAATGAGTGGATCACCTATTGTTCAAAATAATAAATTAATTGGAGCTGTTACTCATGTAATTGTTGATCATCCAACAAATGGATATGCCATATTTATAACAACAATGTTAAAAAAAGGTGATGAATTAAATAACTAAAAGGGTTGTTAAGAAATTATTAAGCAACCCTTTTTTTAATTTTTCTTTATATCTATTGGATTAACGTGAATTACAGCTAATGATATTATATCTAATTTAGTTAATTCTTTTTCAATATTATTTGCAATTTTATGTGATTCAAAGGTTGTTAAATTACCATCAACAAAAATTGTTAAATTAACTTGAAATTGATAACCAATTGGTGTTGAATTAATATGATTTACTTTTAATACTTCAGGATGATTTTTAACAATTGCAATAACCTTTTCTTTAGTTTCTTCATCTATTGAACGATCCATTAATATTTTATAAGCTTCAATAAATATTTTTAAACCACTATATAAAATCCATGAGGAAATAATTATTCCAATAATACTGTCTACTAAAAAGATATTATTCATGGCAAAAAGAGTTGAAATTAAATTACCAATAGTTAAAATACAATCATTTTTATGATCAATAGCATTAGCTATAATTAATAAATTATGTTCTTTTTGACCTACTTTTTTAGTATATAAATATAAGATAAATTTAATGATAATAGTAATAATACAAACAATAATTAAATAGATTGAAAAATGATATTCACTAGATATAAATAAAGATTTAAATGACATATAAAATAAGTTTAAACCAATATAAATCATTGAAATGGCTATAAAAATTGAATAAATGTATTCAGCTTTTCCATAACCTAAATTATGATTTTTATCCCAAGGACGAGAGGCAATTTTATTACCAATATAAGTTAATACTGAAGAAAAAATATCACCTGCACTATTAAAAGCATCGGCAAGCATTGCTTGACTATGACTTATAAAAGCAACTAAAAATTTAATGATTAGTAAAAATAAATTACTAATCATTCCCATTATACTTACTTTTTTAGCTGTATTATATCTTTGCATGTTACCCTCTTTTAATATTGTTTACCAAAATATATTTTATGAAGACCTTTTTTATGACAAATTATACAGTTACCATCAGATTCTTCATCTAATAAGATACAACGACTTTTTAAGCCAGTTTCATCTTTAATTTTAGTTTCACACTCTTCATTACCACACCAATTTATTTTAATAAATCCAGGTTTATTTTGGGCAATATTTTTAAATTCTTCATAATCATTTGCTGTATAAAGCATACTATTTCTTCTAGCTAATGCTTTATTATACATATCTTTTTGAATAATCTCTAAATATTTTTCAACTTCATTTTTTACTTCATTAACTTTAATTTTAATTTTTTCTAAAGTATCTCTTCTAACTAAAGTTATTTCATTATTTTCTAAATCTCTTTGCCCTACTTCTAAACGAATTGGAATACCTTTTACTTCACTTTCGGAAAATTTAAATCCAGGACTTTTATTAGAATTATCAATTTCAAATGAAACGTCTAATTGTTTAGCTATTTCATTAACAGTTTTTTGGATTTTTTCATCATTACCAATAGGAATAATTATTACTTTAGTAGGAGCAATTTTAGGTGGTAAGACAAGACCATGATCATCACCATGAGTCATTATAATTGCCCCAATCATTCTTGTTGTCGTTCCCCAACTTGTTTGATATGGAGTTTGAAGTTTATTGTCACGATCTAAAAAGCTAATATTAAAAGCTTTAGCAAAATGATTACCAAAATAATGACTAGTTCCATTTTGTAAGGCTACACCATCATACATCATTGCTTCAATTGTATATGTTTTAATAGCCCCGGCAAATTTTTCTTTTTCCGTTTTAAGTCCTACAATAACTGGTAAAGCTAAATAATTCCTTTGAAAATCTTCATAAACATGTAACATTTGTAAAGTTTCATTTATTGCTTCATCTTCCGTCTCATGCATTGTATGACCTTCTTGCCATAAAATCTCTCTACTTCTTAAAAAAGGTCTAGTTGTTTTTTCCCAACGAACGATCGTACACCATTGATTATAAAGTTTTGGTAAATCACGATATGATTTAATAACGTTTTTATAATAATCACAAAATAAAACTTCACTAGTAGGTCTAACACATAATCTTTCTTCTAATTTTTCATCACCACCATGTGTTACCCAAGCAACTTCAGGTGCAAAACCTTCTACATGTTCTTTTTCCACATTTAATAAAGATTCAGGAATAAATAAAGGCATTTGAACATTTTGATGACCTAATTTTTTAAATTCGGCATCCATTATTTTTTGAATTTCTTCCCAAATTGCATATCCATTTGGACAAATAATCATACTACCTTTAATATTAGAATAACTAACTAAATTAGCTGCCATACAAACATCAGTATACCATTTAGCAAAATCTTCATCACGACTAGTTATTTTAGTTAGTTTCATCTTTATCTTCCCCTTCATTCATATTAAAGTCAACTAATTCATTATTTTCATTTAAAATTTTATTAACTTGATTAGTAGCATTATCTAATTTTTCTTGACAAAATTTAACTAAATTCATCGCATTAGTATACTTATTCATTGCATTATCTAAAGGAATATTACCACTTTCTAAATCTTTAACAATTTGCTCTAATTCTTCTAAAGCACTTTCAAATGTTTTTTCTTCTTTCATTGTTTAGTCTCCTTTACTATAACATTTAATTTTCCTTTACTTAAAGTTATTTCTAATTCATCTTTGATATTAACATTTTTAATATCTTTTATTATCTTACCATCTTTTTTAACTAAAGAATAGCCTGAATCTAAAATATTTAAAGGATTTAATAATTTTAAAGATTGAATTAAATAACTTAAAGTATTTTTTTTATTTTCAATAAGAATAACTGGATTTAAAAGAATATAATGTTCTTGATATTTATTTAATAAAAAATATTTTTTTTCAATTAATTTTTGATAATTATTTTGTAAATTTTCCATAATTGTGTCTAATTTTTGTAATTTAATATCATATAGAATAGTTGGATTTTTTAAAATATAATTATCTTTATTAATTTTTAAGCAATGATTTAAATAATCTAATTTTTTCATTATCGCATTAGTTGTTTTAATTTCTAAAGTTTTTAAAATATTTTTGACTTCTAAAATAGTTGGCACGGCCATTTCAGCAGCTCCAGTTGGCGTTGGTGCACGAAGGTCTGCAACATAATCAGATATAGTAAAATCAACTTCATGACCAACAGCACTGATAATGGGAATTTTAGAATTATAAATTGCTTTGGCAACTATTTCTTCATTAAAAGCCCATAAATCTTCAATTGATCCTCCACCACGACCAATTATTAAGACGTCTAAATCATATTCATTAGCTTTAATAATTTGTTTGGCAATGCTTGATGATGCTCCAACACCCTGAACTAATGCTGGGAATAAAATAGTTTGGCAAATAGGATACCTTCTTTTTATGGTACTTAAAATATCTTTAATAGCCGCCCCTGTGGGAGCAGTTACAATTCCAATTTTAGAAGGATATTTTGGCAGAGCTTTTTTATGGGCTGGATCAAAATAACCCTCACTTTGTAATTTCTTTTTTAATTCTTCATATTTTAAATATAAATTACCTAATCCATCTTGTTCCATTTTATCAATATATATTTGATAAGATCCACCTACTGGATAAACACTAATACGCCCTTCTACTAAAACATTCATTCCATCTTCTGGCGTAAATAATAAATTATGTGTACTACTTTTAAACATAATTGCACTTAACCTTGAATAATCATCTTTTAAAGTTAAATAAATATGACCTGTTGAATGAATTTTTAAATTACTAATCTCTCCTTTAAGCCATACTTTTTTTAAATAAATATTTTTATCAAACATTAATTTAATATAATTATTAATTTGACTAATTGTTACATACTCTGGATTCATTATTTAGTCTCCTTTAAATAACTATCTAATGTTGCATTAATCATTTTAGAAAGTTGCATATCACAATATTTTTTAGTTAAATTAATTGCTTCATCGATGGCAACTATATTAGGAGTATCCATATAAATAATTTCATAAAAAGCCATTTTTAAAATAATTGATCCTAATTTATCTAAACGTTTAATAGTCCAATCTTTTAAATATTGATTAGCTATTTCGGTTAGTTTTTCACTTTCTTTTTCTACACCATTAACTAAATTAGTGATAAATAAATCTTCGCCGTTATTATCTTTAATAATATCTTTAATATCATAAGGAATATTATTTTCCTTATTAATATTAATTTGATATAAAATGGTCATTGCCTTTTCTCTTGCTTCACTTCTTATCACATCAGCACCAACTTTCAATATTAATTTTATCAAATATTAATAGATAATACCAGACATATTTTTTAAAATTTATTATTGTTCAAGTACCTAAAAAGTGATAGAGTATATTTAGTGATTGTATGAAAAAAAAATTAAAGATAAAATGGAAAAATATAATTCTTATAATTCTTATTATTACTTCTTTTATTCTCTTAATTTATTCTTTAATAAATATTATTAATTGGTTTAATGATAATAATAAAAGTAAGGAAATTATAAATGATTTAAATGAAAAAATAATTGTAACACAAGATAATGAGATAAATACGATTACTTTTCAAAATGAAGAAGAAATAAAAGAAGATGATCCTTATTGGGATTTTATTAAAATGAGTTTAATAAATGTAAATTTAAATGAATTAAAAAACATTAATGATGAAACAGTTGGTTGGTTAAAAGTAAATGGGACTAATATAAATTATCCTTTTGTTCAAGCTAATGATAATAAATATTATTTAACTCATGATTTTTATAAACAAAATAATGGTGGTGGATGGGTTTTTCTTGATTACCGCAACAAAAAAGAATTAGAAGATAAAAATAATATAATATATGCTCATGGAAGAGCTAATGAAACAATGTTTGGTAGTTTAAAAAATATTTTATCTAGTGAATGGATTAATGATGAAAAAAACTTTACAATTCAAATTTCCACTGATAATAAAAGTTATTTATGGCAAGTATTTTCAATTTATAAAATATTAAATACTAATGATTATATTAAAATTGATTTTAATGATGATGAAGATTTTCTAAATTTTATAAATAAATTAAAAAATCGTAGTAATTTTGATTTTAAAACAACTGTTAATAAAAATGATCGGATCCTTACTTTATCAACTTGTTATAATAATTATCAAAAAGTTGTATTACATGCCAAATTAATAAAATCAAATTAAAAAAAATAAGAATACATCTTATTTTAAATTTTTCTTAAATTCTTTGAAAATATTTTCATTTTCTAAATCTGTTTGGGCTAATTGTTCAAATAATTTTTTCTGTTCTTTGGATAATTTTGAAGGTGTTATAACATTTATAATTACATACATATCACCTTTACGAAGACTATTAGGAACTTTAAGACCTTTACCTTTTAATTTATATTTTGCATTATTTTGAGTACCAGGTTTGATTTCCATAATAACATTACCATAAATAGTTGGAATTTCTATTTTACAACCTAAAGCTGCTTGGGTAAATGTAATTGGCACTTCAATAAACAAATCTTGCCCATCTCGTTCATAAAAATTACTTGGTTTGACAACACATTCAATATAAATGTCACCATTTGGTCCACCATTAATTCCAGCCTCTCCTTTACCCGAAATTCTTAATTGATAGCCTGAATCAACACCTTCTGGAATATGAATATTGATTGTTTTTTTCACTTTCATTTGACCTGTTCCCATACATTTTGAACAACTTTTCTTATAACTTTTACCCTTACCATGGCATTTAGGACAGGTACTTTGACTTTGAATAATCCCAAAGATACTTCTTTGTTCAGTTATAACGGTTCCTCTACCATTACATGTAGAACAAATTTCTTCATCAAAACCACCTTTACCATGACATTCATTACAAGTTTCATTTAAAGTTAAACTAAATTCTTTATCAATACCAAAAGCTGCTTCTAAAAAAGTTAAATCAACTCTTAAAAGGGTATCTCTTCCTTTTTTGACATGTGATGAGTTACTACCACCGCCAAAAAAATCAGCAAAACCACCAAAGCCACCAAAAGATTCACCAAAGGCTGCTCTTAAAATTTCACTTAAATCAATATCACTAGCATCAAAACCACTAAAGCCATTTTGAGCATTAGCATCAAAAGCAGCATGACCAAATTGATCATATTGACTTCTTTTTTGTGGGTCAGATAAAACAGCATATGCTTCACCAATTTCTTTAAACTTTTCTTCAGCACCAGGTTCTTTATTTATATCAGGATGATATTGTTTAGCAAGACGTCTAAAAGCCCTTTTAATTTCTTCATCACTAGCATTTTTACTAACACCTAATACTTCATAATAATCTTTTTTATTCATAATCATCACCTTCATATATTTCTTGATATTTATTAATTAACTCATCAAAATAATTAATAGCTTCTTGATAAGTTTTTTCATCTTCTAAATCAATCTTTAAAATAGCATATATTTCCATAGTAGTTTTATCACTACCAGCTTTTAAAAATTGCAAATAATTATTTAACATTTCTTCATCATGATTAATAATTTTCTTAGCAACATTAGCAGCTATACAAACACATATAGCATAGCTAAATAAATAATAGTTCATATAATAATGACTTCTAGTAACCCATCCATTTTTAGCATATTTAGAAACCTTAACACTTGGTCCTAAATATTTTTTTATAGAATTAAGAGATAAATTATCTAAATATTCTTTCGTTAAACTCCCATCATTTTTAACTACATCATACATTTCTTTTTCCATTAATCCCTCTCTTACCGCACCAAATAAATTATTCTCAATAACATTTAAAATATTTTCAATACCTGATAATTTTTCATTTTTATCTAAACCATTATTTGCTAAATAATTTGATAATAAAAATTCATTAGTTAAAGAGGCAACTTCACAAATAATATTTGGACTTTCAACATATTGAATAGGATTATTTTCTTTAATAAATTGATGATGAACGTTATGTCCTGATTCATGAGCAATAGTTGATACAGAATCTAAATTACCATTAAAACTTAATAATATTCTAGAATCTTGTAAAGAAGTACCAAATGAATAACCACCACTACATTTACCTTGATATTCACAATAATCAATATAACGATTAGTTATAATTTTTTCAAATTTAGTTAAATATTCTTTTCCAAGAGGTTTTATTGCATTTCTTATCATATTTTGAGCATCTATTATACTATACTCTTTATTACAATGACTCATTTGAAGTGAAGTATCATAAGAATTATATGGTTCTAATTTTAAAACTTTTTTCTTTAATGCAAAAAACTTATGTAAAATAGCTAAATTTTTTTCCGTCGTTTGACATAAAGTTTTAAAAACTTGATCACTTAATTCTAAAGAAAATAATTTTTGTTCCCAAGAACTAGAAAAATTAGAAATTAAAGCTAATTGTTCTTCCATACTAATATAAGAATTTAATAAATTAGCATTAATATCACTATATTGATCAATTACTTTATGAAAAGATAAATAAGCTTTTTTTCTAACTTCTTGATTCTGATTACGCATTAATTTTCGAAAATTAGTAGATGTTATTAAAACTTTTTCACTTTCATTAATCTTAACATAACCATAATGATGATTTTTATTCAACATAGTTGAAGAAATATCATCAAAATGATTCATCGCATTGACAAGTTTAGTAACAATTATTTCCTTATCTTCACTTAAAATATGATCTTTAAAACGATATATATCATCTAAAATAGCCTTATATTCATTTAATTTAGGATTTACTTTAAATAAAGATTGATATTCTTCTTGACTTAATTTTAAAATTTCCGGATTAAAAAAACTTAAAGCCGTTTCTAATTTACCATTTAAAATAATTGTTTTATTTTTTCTTTCAATATTTTTAGATATTCCTAATTCTTGATCATTAATTAAATGGGCATAAACATATAAATCTTCAAACAAAGCAATAGTATTGATTTCAAAATCTAAAAATTCGTATAATTTATGAGCATCTTTAGTACAACCAACATAATTTTTAATTTTAGTTATTTTCTCTTCTAATTCTTTTATTGCTTTATTAAATTCTTGTTCATTTTTAAAAAATGATGTTAAATCCCATTTATATTGTTCTTCTACTTCATCTCTATTTTTATATGTTTTCAAAATAAACCTCTTTTCTATAAACGCTAGAAAGGTTCTAGTTTCCTAGAACCATCCTAAAATTATTTTTCTTCGTAAGTTGCTTCTTCAACGCCATCATCTTTTTTAGGTTCTTCTGTAGTTGTATTTTGATTTTTCTTAGATTCTTCTTCATAAACTTTGGTAGCTAATTTCATTGCTACTTCATTTAAAGACTCAGTTTTCTTTTTAATATCATCAACATCATTTTTCTCTAAAGCTTCTTTTAAATCTTTTAATTTACTTTCAGCTTCTTCTTTATCTTTAGCATCTACTTTATCGCCTAAATCTTTAAGAGCTTTTTCAGTGGCAAAGATCATTGAATCAGCATCATTTTTAACATTAGCTTCTTCTTTACGTTTTTCATCTTGTTCTTTATTAGCTTCAGCTTCTTTCATCATTTTATCAATTTCTTCATCACTTAAATTAGTATTAGATGTAATTGTAATTGATTGTTCTTTGTTAGTTCCTAAATCTTTAGCTGTAACATTAACAATACCATTTGCATCAATATCAAATTTAACTTCAATTTGAGGTACGCCTCTTGGTGCTGGTGGAATATTACCAAGTTGGAAATTTCCTAAAGTTTTATTGTCAGCAGCCATTGGTCTTTCACCTTGTAAAACATGAATATCAACAGCAGGTTGATTATCAGCAGCTGTACTAAATACTTGACTCTTACTTGTTGGAATAGTTGTATTTCTTGGAATTAAAACAGTCATAACTCCACCAAGAGTTTCAAGTCCTAAAGATAAAGGTGTAACATCAAGTAATACTAAATCATCAACTTCACCAGTTAAAACACCACCTTGGATAGCAGCACCCATTGCAACAACTTCATCAGGATTAACACCTTTATGAGGTTCTTTACCAAGTTCTTTTTTAACTAATTCTTGAATATATGGAATACGAGTTGAACCACCAACTAAAATAACTTCATTAATATCGTTAGCACTTAATTTAGCATCTTTTAAAGCTTTTCTAACTGGTTCTAGAGTTGAATCAAATAAATCACGACATAAATCTTCAAATTTAGCTTTAGATAATTCCAT
>CANRHC010000008.1 GCA_947630305.1 uncultured Bacilli bacterium | reverse complement strand
AGGAAATTATATCATGAAGCTTCCTAACGGATATGGTTCTATTTCTAAATTATCCGGATGTAGAAGAAGGCCTTATATTATAAGAAAAGATGGAAATGTTATCGGATATGCTGCAACCCATGAAGAGGCATTAGAAATCTTAGCTGAAGCAAATAAGTATGGTTACAATTCTAATTCATCTCTAACCTTTTCAGATGTTTATGATTTGCTGGAGAAACATAAATTTCCAACGCTATCAAAAGGGGTATGCACTCAGTATAAAGGTAAATACAAACTGTGTAAGGACCTTTACAGATTACCTTACAAGAAATTAAGAACTTATCACTTTACTGAAATAATCGATTCACAAAAGTCTGATAATGCTAAGAAAAAAACTAGAGAGTTCTTTAGAGCTATGGATAGAGTGGCATTTGAATTTGATGTGATAAATAAGGAATATTCAAAACAAATACCAGTCATTAGGCCTGAGAGAAAGAAGGAACCTAAACCATTTAGTGAAGAGGAAATCAATAAGTTATGGAATAATCTCGATATTCACGATGTAGATTTGGTTTTAATTCAAATTTATACTGGATTTCGTTCAGGTGAACTCAGTAATATTTTAATTTCAAATATTGACTTAGAGGAAGGAACTATTAAAGGTGGTAATAAAACAGCTGCTGGACGTAACAGAAAAGTTCCAATCCATTCTAGAATAAAACCGTTAATTGAAAATCGTATAGCTATGGCTGCTGGGGATAAACTTTTAAATTATACGGATAAAACATACAGGATCCATTTTAAGAAAATAATGAATACTTTAAACATGAATCATATCCCCCATGAATGCAGGCATACTATGAGAACAAGGCTTGATAATCTGAATATTAACTCTAATGTAATTAACCTAATAATGGGGCATTCAGGATCAGGAATAGGTGAAAGAATTTATACATATAAAACTTTAACCCAATTAATTGAAGCAGTTAACCAGTTAAAATAAGCTATCGAATCTGTAACGAATTTGCAACAAATTTCTTGAAAAATGCGGTTATTATGCGAAAAATTAGGTTAGGTTTAAGTGCTTGTACCCTTGCCATTTTATTAGAATATCAGTAAATAACTGCACTTCTCAATTTGATTTTGTGCAAAAAACAGGTGAAATCACCTGAATTTATACCGCGTTTGTAACACATTTGCAACAAATTATAACCGCTATTTGGCGGTTATTTTTTTATCTAAAATTTACAATGCTTGTAAAACTGCAATTACCATGTTAAAATAATTTCAGGAGCTGATGATTATGAAATTATTTAAAATATTAGAAGAGCGTGGAATATCAAATTATCGAATCTGTAAAGATCTAAATATTCCAGAATCAACATTATCCCGTTTGAAATCTAACAAATTAAAAGCTGGTAATCTAACATTAGACAATGCCTATAAAATTGCTTTCTATTTAGATTTACCCATTGAAGAAGTATTCATTAAAGAGGATTGAAAAATCCTTATTTTTTTACTTAAAATACTTGTAATATTATAAGTATCTTGTTATAATAATCTTGTAAGTTAATTGATAAGAAGTAAGTCACATTATTAGAAAGGAAAAGATCATGACTAACAAACAGAAAGAATACAAACAGATAATTGATGAATTAATTGAAAAGGGCAAAGGAATGATCCATGAAAGCTCATTAGAAGATGGTTTAAGTACTTACTTAATTGATATCCCAGTTTTAAATGGTAGAGATCACATTGGAGTAGGCATGGACCTTTACAACAACGGAAAAGTTAAAGGCTACTGCTTATACGGACTAAGAGCAGACGGTGAACATAGATGCGGTTATCAAGAGTTATCAACAAAACAATGGAAACGCTTCGAACACGAATTATTAACTATTAAGTATGATGTAGAGTTTGAAGAAAAATATCCTGAAAAGGCTAGAGAAAATGCTGAAAAAATAGAGGAAATGTTTAGTTTCTAGAAAGGAAAATAAAATGACATATACATACGGAATGAAAAATAGAGGCTTTTCAATAGGATGCCAACCGAGTAAAGGATTTGTAGAAAGAAAAGATTCAGATAATAAAAAATACTTTGACTTAATTGTTTACGATAGAGAGCTAACAGATGAAGAAGTTAGCAGATATGAATTAGAGTTAATTCCAACAGAAAGTGAGATTAAAATGAACAAAGCTACTATTAAACCAATGATTGAGGAACTTGAAAGTTTATTTTCAAAATTAAATGATAGATTTTTTGATGGTACATTAGAAACTCCAGTTATAACAATTGCTCCTGATACCTGTAGAGCCTACGGATGGTTTACAACTTGGCGTGCTTGGAAAGAAACTGATAATAAAGATTCTGAAGGCTACTATGAAATAAATGTTACAAGCGATTACTTAAACCGTACACCGGTTGAAATTGCTGGAACATTACTCCATGAAATGGTTCACTTATACAATCAAATGAATGGAGTTCAGGATACTTCAAGAAGCGGACATTATCACAATAAAGCTTTTAAAACATCTGCTGAAGCACATGGATTAATCGTTGAAAAAACACCAAAAGACGGTTTCAACCAAACCAAACCTAATGCTGAAACCGCCGAATATCTCGAATCTCTTAATCTGAAGTTTGATATATACCGTCCAACTCCTGAAAAGAGATCAGTAATTAAAAAGAATAGCACTCGTAAATATGTTTGTCCAGTATGTGGAACTATCATTAGAGCTACTAAAGAAGTTCATGTAGAATGTATGGAATGTGGAGTAGAATTTGAAGAAGTTATCCAATAGGATAGCTTCTATTTTTTTATGCACATCCAGTGGTTGTTCCACAGTCCATGCATGTTTTACAAACTCCCGTTTTTACCATATTGGAACTGCCACAATTAGTACATGTTTCACCAAACAATTTTTCAGGTTCTTCTTCAGTTTCATTAACTGCTATATTTAATTCTTCATTATCCGGTTTAACCTGACAATAATTGTAATTACCACACTCAATATCAATTATTTTACTTATTAAATCTGCTATTGAATCAGCAAACTTTATATTAGGATGATCTGTTACTAAGCCTGCTGGTTCAAATTTATGCCCTCGTAACATTTTTGAAATATGTCTAGGATCAATCCCAAACTGGAACATGTATGATATTGATTTTGAAAGTGCTGAAAGCAATCCTTTAATAGTGGTACCTTCTTTGTCTGAAGATATGAACAACTCAGCCAGTTCACCATTATCATAATATCCAACAGTAATATAGAGTTTTAATCCATCTAACCTAACACAATGAGTTCTGCTGTTTCTAATAGAACTCGGTTTAATCCTTGATGGTTTTATCTGCTCTATTTTCTCTTCAACTTCTTCTTGTTTTTCGATATTAGTATTAAGTGGCTGTGATGCCTTACATCCATCACGATAAACGGTAATAGCCTTAACACCCAGTTTATAGGCTAAATCATTAACAGCCATAATATCTTCAACTGTAGCTGAATTAGGCATGTTTATTGTTTTGCTAACTGCTCCTGAAATAAGTGGAGTAACTGCGGCTACCATTTTTACATGAGCTTCAGGACTTATTTCATTAGCTGTTGCTAATACTTTTTGAATATTTTCACCTATATTTGGGCATCCCTGATAGGTTCCGTATTTTTCAAAATAAGCGTTTATTTCATCACTGCATGCATGATAAACACCATTAGAAACAGAAATAAGATACTCTTCAGCTAATGGATTAACTATTTCCATTGTAGAACCATCTGAACATGTTTTATAAACTTTGTGTGAGAAAAAAGGTTCAATTGAAGTAGCAGCACAATCCATAGCAAATGAAATTGTACCTGTAGGAGCTAGACAACTAACTTGTGCATTCCTATAGCCATTTTTAATACCACTATAATAAGCATGAACCCATACTTCACTTAGAGTATGAAATAATTCATCTGATAATAAATCACGGTTAACTCTTTTAGGTATTACGTTCATAAAACCGTTATTATTAAACTTACCAAAAAATGCACCAGCTGCTTTGCCATGATTACTGATAACTTTTAGCATTGAATCTTGATTTTCTTCATACTTCTCAAAAGGTCCTATCATTTTGGCCATCTTTGCAGAAACATAATAAGAATAACCTGTCATGATTCCAGTTAAGGCCGCTGCTAAGGTCCTAGCTTCCTCACTATCATAAGCTAAACCGAGTTTTAGGAATAAAGATGCATAGTTAGTTAATCCTAAGCCTGTAGGACGATATTTATAAGAGTTTTCAGCAACTGCTTTAGTTGGAAAATGCCCCCAGTGAATAGAAGCTTCTAATACCAGTTGTATTAATCCAATTAAATGGGTAAATGATTCTATATCAATTGAATTATCTTCATTAACAAATTTGATTAAATTAATACTAGCTAAGTTACAAGCAGTATTATCTAAAAATAAAAATTCAGAACACGGATTAGAAGCATGAATAAAGCCTGTATCATAACAAGTATTCCATGCATTTATAGTATCAGAAAACTGAAGTCCAGGATCAGCGCACTTCCAGGCAGCTTCATTAATTTTATACCATAAGTCATGAGCTTTTACGGTTTTATTCACGCTCTCATCTGTAATACCTTTTAATGTAAACTCTGCATCAGGATCATCTTTTAATTTCATAAAGGTACTATTTACACTAACTGAATTGTTTGAGTTTTGACCTGATACTGTCTTATAGGCTTCACCGTTCATGCTGGTATCATATCCAGCTTTTCCTAATGCTCTAACTTTATCTTCTTCTTTAGCCTTCCATTCAACAAACTCTTCTATTTCAGGATGGTCTACATTTAAAACTACCATTTTAGCAGCTCTTCTAGTGGTTCCACCTGATTTTATAGCTCCAGCATTCCGATCAAGTCCTAACAGAAAAGACATAACACCTGAAGATTTTCCACCTGAACTTAAGTGTTCACCTTCAGCTCTGATATTTGAAAAGTTAGTACCTACTCCACTGCCACCTTTAAATAGTTTAGTTTCGATTGCATAGTGATCAGAAATAGATTCTGTTCCCAGCAGTTTATCTTTTACTGGAATAATAAAGCATGCTGAAGTTTGACTTCTTGTGTATCGATCTTTAGATAAAACAGATTCACCTTTTACCGGATCATAATAGTACATGTAGTCATGATCTGCTTCTATACCATATTTCTTTAAACCTGTATTAAACCATTGAGGGCTATTAGGGGCCCACATTTGATTAATAAGTGCATAGGCTAATTCATCATATAAGATATTAGCTTCCTCTTCGTTTTCAACTAAACCTTCATCTTTTAATGCATTCACCCAAAACCAGCACATTCTATCAATAACCTGTTTTAATGATGTTTCGGGTATGGCTCTATAAAAATATTTACTGGCTATAATGTTACAAGCGTTATCGGAATAGAAGTCAGGAAATTCTGCATCTTTAACTTCATAAATAATTGAGCCATCTTGATAATTGTAAAGGGTAATGTCTTTCTTAACCCATTTGAACAAATCAAAGACGGATTCTCCGTCCTTGAGTTCAGTTGTAAAATGTCTTTTGATTATTTCTTTCATGATATTAGTTCATAACTAAGTCAGCTGGATAAAGCTGAACATGGACAAATAAATTTGAATAATACTTGAGTGTTCCTAATCCTACCTGTTGAGCGCAATAAGCTATTTCATCTACCATAGCTCTCGACATTCCTGGAGTGTATAAGTCACATGCATCCCCTGACATGTGAAGGCTATCAGGAACACCGCCTACTCGTGCATTCTGAGTAGGACATCTAAAACCTGAAGTAATAACTAGTGGACGATCAACACCGCCTGAACGCTGTGTGAGTAAATCCCTTAATTTTTGAACCTTAACTTTCAATTCATGTTTTACATCTCCACCGCATCCACAAGCGCATTTGAATTCATCCGGTTCAAAATTTCTTATTTCATCATCCGGTGGTTGTGATTCAGGTATTGTTTGTTCACCAAACAATTTAGGATAAGTATTTTCACCAACAATACCATCTGCTTCTAATCCATTTGCACTTTGGAAATTCTTAACAGCCTGTAGAGTTTCAGGACCTGCTATACCATCTATTTCGCATTTATAACCTAATTCATTCAGTCTAGTCTGATACCCTCTTAACTGCATCTCTGCATGAGCTTGAGTTACTGGACCCCATAAACCATCAACTGTAATGTTGTAATTTCGTTGAGCATTGATTAAACAACTTTTAGTTTCAGGACCCCAAATACCATCAATAGCTGGTGCGCCATAATTACAGATATTCAGGAAATACTGAACATTTTCTGTACTCCAGTTATAACCACTGCTAGTGATTGTATTTTCAGGTTGAGGTGCTACCGCTGGTGGTGCTTCTACTGGAGTAGATCCTGTTTCTTCAATTGTTGTATAGGATTCACCAGCATAATCCATTAAGCCATAAGCTATAGCATGTCCAAATAGTTTTGTGTTATTACGGATTAAGTCATTATCAGCTTTAATGGAGCCTATTTCCATAATAACTGCAGGCATATTAGTAGCCCTTACTTCATACAAATCAGGTCTAGCATCATTACCCCTATCATTTAAGCCTGCTATTCTAGCTTTCATAGAAGCTCTAATAGCTTCAGCCATTTTAAGGCCTTCTGAACTACCAGGATAAACTAATGGGAATATTCCTGAAGGTGCCTGATCCCAGTCTAGATGGATTGAAGTATACATAGAACAATCAGCATTATTAGCTTCCTCAACTGTTCTAATCATGTTCCTATCATTGTTTGGATAATCAGTTAAATAGGATTTACCGTTATGATCAAAAACTTCTAGGATCCCACTAACAACTTCTTTAGCTAGTTCAGCTTCTGTATATCCGTTCCACGTGCATCCAGTATCCCATGAGCCATCTGTGCTAATTCCATGACCGATTGCAATATAAGGTTTAAATTTCATTGATATCTCCCTTTAGAGAAATAAAAAACCTCACAGTTAATCAGGCTGTGAGGTATGTAACATAAATATGTTATTTAAAAAAATAAGGATAGGAATGGATTCGAACCATTTATACCTATCCCATGTTATTCTTTTGGTTTTTCGTATTCTAGAGCTTGTGAGCTGTCACTAACTCCCTTAGTAGTTGGATCTACAACAATTCCTAATGCTGCTAATATGGTTAATACAACTTCAACTACTCCCATAATCTGTTCTTGACTAACTGTAAGTTGTAATCCAAATAAACTAGCAATCTGAAAAGCTGCTGCTATAATAATCCCTATTAAAGAAGATAATACAACTTTGTTTTGCAGTCTTAATTTCCAGTTAATATTCATTTGTTTACTCCTTTATCTTTAAATTTTGAGCTTCTTTATATAGCTTTTCTGCTGTACCATTCCCCTTTAAGTTGTGATAGGCTTTATAAAGTTCATCTAAGTTCTGCAATTCCATCATAGATATTTCACCACGTTCAATAGCACTCTTAGCTGTTATAAAGATTTCATGATGAAGTAAGGCTTTATAAATCCCCCTAGTATCTTCAATCTCAGCTGATATCTGATCCAGTTTTGTACTCATTAAATTAATCTGTTCATTCTGTTTATTTTCAGGTTCTACAAACTTTTCATTAAATAAGTTGTTACAAAACTTTCTGATAGGATTCCAAAATATAACAGTTAAAATAGCCATGATTGGTGTTAATACCTGCGCCCAATCTTTTAGTTCAATTAGCCATAGTGGTACACCATTCAATTAAATCTCCCTTCAATTTCGAGGAACAAAAAAAGACGCCTGAGCGTCTTATGGAAAAAATCTTAATTTAACATAGCACCTTCACGTAATGCACGGAACACTAAGCCTTCTTGACGGAATCCGTAACGTGGTAAAGTACTGTATTCATTTTCATCAATTGTTAAAAGATGTTGTCCACGTGCTGGATCATAAAGTCTATAAACTGGAATACTGCCACCTGAATAAAACGATGGACGTCCACTAAAATCCGTATACCATCCATGCCTGTTGCATAAATTTGATATTTCATTAGGATCCGATGTATAAACGTGATCATTCACTCCAGGATGGGATAATCTGTAAACTGGTGTTCCATTAGATGGTGCTACCCAACAAATGCCTTCATATTTCCACGGTGTTAATAAAAGTATTGCTTCTGAAGTATCCGCTGTAAATAAATGTTCACCAGTATGTAAATTAAAACAACGGTTAACATATTCTTCAGCGTGAACTGGTGCCGTAAATGCTAGAAGTATTAATAAAGATAATAGAAACTTCTTCATTTTAAGTCTTTCTAGTAAAGGTTTTCTTTATTATATATTAGTGATATTTGAAGGCAATATTAATTACTATTCTTCTGCTAATTCTTCTAAATCAAGATCTATTAATACCTGTTTGACTTGTTCCCTAATTCTTTCAGGAACGTCACTGTATTTTTTCTTACCATTGATTATTAAAGTGGCATATACAACAGCCATTGGATAACTCATCTCCTTCCACAAATAAGCATAAAAAATAAATAAACCAAACAGAATACCTAATATAAAGTTAACTGTCACTATCATCTAGCAATTCCTGCACTTTTTCTCTGAGATTTTCAGGAACATCATCAATTGTTTTTAATCCTTGTTTAATTAATCGTGCATAAATAGCAGCCATCTTAAACCTCCAAACTTATTTCATATAGGTCTGTTAATCCCAGCATAATAGCATCAAGGTTTTCTTTATTTTGAGCAGCTGTTTGCAACTGCCATTTTTCAATTGGTGTTTTCTTTTCAAGATATTTCCAACCAGTAAAAATTACATTTTGTTTTTCATCTTTTACTTCATACTTTTGTATGTCTTTTCTTTCAAATACATGTGACATAGAAGTTGAAGTATCAATTTCAGATGGTCTAGTAGGTTGTGAACCTATAACTTCCCTGTATTCAGAATCCATTAACTTCTCCTTAAAATAAAAATAAGCCCCTGCTGGAGCTTAAGCTGTTTTATATTTCCACTTACGATAATAATAATTATTTCTAGCCTTCCTATTTTTAGGTGGTTCTCTCAAACCTGCTTTTACCTGATCCATTAAATCTCTTCTAGTGTGTGCTGCTATTTTCTTTCTTAAATATCTAGGATTAATTAACGGTTTAAGATATTTTTGGTAGTAATTATAAACGTCAGCATGTTTAGTCCATCCGAGTAAACTTAACATACTCATAGCATCTCTATAGGTAACACCTGTACCTATACCTTGTTTGTATAGCTCTTTCTTCTTATCGAGTTTTAAGGCTTTCCTGTAGATACGTTTTAATAATGATTTTCTAAGAATTACTTTGTTTCTAAAGAAACGCATTCCCATAAAATCAATATCCCTACCATGTTCATCATTAGCATCTACAAACCTAAAGATTTGCCAGTTATCTTTTAATCTAAGATGTAATTGGTTATTTAAATAATCTTCAATACTATCTTTCATCCTTCTTAGCTTTCTTTTATTAGGACATAGAATAACCATGTCATCCATATACCGCATATAGTGTGGAGCCATGATTGTATTCTTAATGTAGTGATCAAAATCTGTTAAATAAAAGTTAGCTAGCCATTGTGATGAATAATATCCTTTTGGTAATCCGTTTTCATACGAATCAATTAATTCAAATAACCATTCAAGATATCGAGTATCATTGATTTTTCTTTGTAATTTATTCTTTAGAACTTCGTGGTCTATACTGTCATAGAAGTGCCTTACATCATATTTAAAGACATAAAACCTTCTTTTCTTATATCTACCTATCCATCTCTTTAAGTATCTTCTAGCTTCCCTTTGTGCGCCTCTACCAGGAATAGAACCATATACTTGTTCATACAAACTATTAAGAACTATTTCCTTAAACACACTCATTAGAACATGATGAATAATCTGATCTATCAGTCTAGGTTTAGCTATCAAACGATTTTTCTTATTAGTGGATTCATTAATAATAGCAGTATTACTTTTATGAAATTTAAACTCACCTGAAGTGATCAGGTTCCTAATTTCAACTGCACTATCATCTAAATTTGCCAGCAGCTTTTGAACGTATCTTCTACGCCTCTTCTTCTTACCTTTTGTTGCTTTCTTAATGCATTCCTTGATATTTTCAAGATCTAGCATTTTATCGTATAGATTGTTATAAGTTTTCATTAGGTTCTCTTTATTCCCCTTATAGAACGTTCAGAAAAAATATCTTACTAGCCCTACCCTAATTAGATTAATTTTGCCAAGTGGCAAGGTTAACAGCCCACTAAAATATTTAAAAGTTTATTTCTTAATGTGCAGATATAAAGATACAGCCGAGCAACGATATTGTTATTAGTATTAGTAAAGTCATTATTGTTGCGATTGAACAAGCCATTGTTGCCACGGTTACAAGCGTGAACTGAATACCTGAAGTGTATTGTAATCTTAAGTTTTATATGAACAACCTACAAATTGTATTATTTTATTATCAAACTTTATAAGGGGGCTTATCGCCCCCTTAAACCCCCGCTACGCGCAACATGCGCAATTAGGAACGGGGCAAAAGCGACAGCCGAGCAACGATACGGCCATAAGTAGAAGAAAAGTCAGAATAGTGGCGATAGAACAAGCCACCGTTGCCACGGTGACAAGCAGTTATTGTGCTTCCCGTTCCCGGATTCCAGTTATCGCATTCAAATGTTGATGTTGATCCATCGACTGCTGAAGGTATACGCCCCCATTTGTTATCAAGTGTTGAAGCACTAATATAGCCACTAGTTTCTGCTGCATTAGGAACTTGTGTGTAAGTGGATAGACTTTCACTAGAAGTTTTTATGTAAGGTGGTTGCATTTTTACATAGGTTTTGGAATTTTGCCAACATACTCCAGCTTCCCATGAATATCCACTATTAAACCACAGATCTTCAACATGCATAAACTTAATAGCTTGTGATGAAGTATCATAGGCTATAGGTCCTTTAGAGTTGGCAAATCCAGTAGTTTCTTTAGCAGTATTAGTAGCACCTTGAGTAATATCTCTACCTCTACCAATAGCAGTTTGTGTATCAAAGTTTTGTGTTAATATCAATACTGCATTTTCAAAGAAATTGATTATTTCATGTTGTTCTATTTCATAGCCTTCCCCATTCTTTTCTGCTGCAGTCATAAAATCAGTACAGCTAGTGTTATTTCTTAAATTTACTCCACTAACACTTCTTAGCCTGTTCTGGCTATCATAACTACCACAAAATGAAGCTAGATAGGCATAGTCAACTTCTTCACCATCTTCATTAATAAATCCAACTGCTTTATATTTATCATCAATCTTTTCATCTGAAATAAAGATATATTCAGTTCCAGCTGTATCTGTTTGATAAGTGTAAAGTTTAGAAATTCTAGAAAATTGATTATAGTTACTAATTGCAGAAGCAGATGGTGCTACACCGCCTTCTTTTCTTTGACTATAGTCATTAGGATCTAATTCTATTTCTTCAGATTTATCAATACTCTTTAATACTGGATGATTCATAGCCTGGAATAAAAATGTATCTTCCATATCACCATAATTAACAGTACCATCCTTAGTGTTAACAGTAATAGGAGTTAATCCCTTTAAATCACCTGAAGTATCTACTACTATTCTAGTTTTCGGATCACCTTCAGATTGAGTTACTCTAATTCCAAATATCATTGCTCTATAAGCACATCTAAAGGCTTTATTAGCATTGATTTCAACTGTCTTAATATTTTCCGGGTAATCATCACATTTAACTGTCCATGTTCCTTGTTCTGTTAAGACAAATAAAGCTTGTCTGTTTTTTAGTACTTTACTTAACTCAGTACCACCTTTAGATACTTTAATGGTTTTGCCATTATCTTCTTCTTTAGATGTAACAATTAAAATTGGAACGGTTGTATCATCCAGCGTTAATTCAATCTTAAATTCTTTAGCAGAATTGACATTAACAGATTCCTGAATGTGTTCTGATTGTTCTAAAGAAATAGTGTATTGGCCTAATTCTTTAATCAGGAACTGAACAGTATCCGTTTTACTTTCTTTCTTAGTTTCTGCTGCATCCTTCTTACAGACAATTGTTTCACCGACAAATTCAGGAGCGAGTGTTACAGTAACGTATGGAACACCTGAACCAACAGATAAAGTACAAGATTTATTACCATCTTCTTTAGATACTTCTACTGTTTGTTTAGCTATGTATTCTGTTCCTTTAACTCCAACTTCCCAACTACCTTCATAATTAATAGTTAGTGATACACTAGTGGATTCTGCTAAGGCTTCAACTGTATGTTCACCATTTGTAGCTTCTATTGTTTCACCTATTAACATTTCAGGAACTGTAACTGTAATTGTCCCTTCAAATTCAGTAAAGTAAACTTCATCTACTAATGGATCACCGACTACAGCAGTTAAAGTTGTATCATTTAAATTATTTGTTACTGTATATTCGCCTGGTGTCTTTACTTGAATTAAAACTTTTCCTTCTTCAATATCTCCTGTATATACTGAACCATCTAATTTACTAGTTGCAGTTATTGTTTTACCTTCAAATCCTTCTGAAGCTGTAACTAGGATATATAAGGATAGATTTCCACCTTCACCTATTAGTGTTTTAATGTCTAAAGCCATTTGTTTAGCTGTATTTTCACTAACATAATCAATTACTGTTTTCTCCATATCTCCCCTTTATTCACCAAAGAACCAACTATCAACTGTTTCTGTTGGTATTTCTTTAAATTCATATGCCTGGAAATCTTCTAATTTCTGATCTATGTACTTTTCTACATACTGCCTTGTAGCTATTATTGTGTTCGGATCAATTGAAATATTTATGGATTCTGCATTGTCAACTAAAGCTTCAATAATAAAATCCATATCATTAACGGTTCCACTTGTTCCGGTAATAGATACTTTGTTTTGATCTTCAACTGGTGCAACTGCAACTAAAACACCCTGATCATTTAAAATACCAGCTTCCCTTATTACAAAAGGTCCTGCTTCAGCTGGAATAGAAGTATGAAATTCTATATGCCCTTCTGCTATTTCTAACATGTCTGTTATTTCACCGGACCATACCTGATTCTTTAATTCTGTTTGTGTTTCTACTGGAATGTAACTTGATCCATTAGCATCACCAACAGCAATAGTAGTCCAGTTAACTTCTTTATGTAGCATTGGAGCATTTAATAACTCAGCTTTACCAGCTGTTGTTAAAATGGTTCCATTGTTCATTTTTAACTCTCACTCTTAGGTTTTATTCTTATTCTTTCACCAACTTTGACATATCCACTTGTTCTGATAATTGCCTGTTCTTTAACTTCACCTGGCATATAAGGTTTAATTCTTACTGAATTTCCAACCTTCACACATCCACCGTAATAAAATCCTAGATGTTTCTTAACTAATTGATGGATTACAATCAGTATGTTCATTGGAACAATTTCACCTAGTAGATCCAGTAATATTTGAAGTTTATTGTTATTACCTTCTGCCAGCGAAATAGTTAGAATTAAATCTTTAACTGTTAACTTAAATCCGTCATAACCTAATACACCACCCAACAACCTTCTTAGTTGTATTTCTGTATAGGGTAATTTAGTGTTCAGCTTTACTAGTATTCTGTAACGCCTTTCTTCTAAGGTTTCATTAGGATTGGGGATAATGTTTAACAGTTCTTCAAATCGTTTGATGCCATCTTCATCAGCATCTTGTGGATAAATATTGTTATTCCATTTAGCTAGTAGTTGATATAATTTTATGAATTGCGGATCAACAGCTTCAGCATATCGTTCATACTCTAAATACTCTTTTAGGATGTCATCCATCCAATCGAGTATACTTATTCTGTTACTCATTGACTGCTTCCTTAAGTACAGGAATTTCATCAAAATTGAGATTTAAATCTTCATTAGATCCATTAATACTGATACTGCCTTGAACGTAATCATGGATGCCCTTAATATCAAATAAGAGGCTTCCTATTCTGTTTATCTGAATAGTTATAAAGCGGTCTGAGTATCTTTTCTGAATGGCATCATCATAGTTGTTGATATCTCCCCAGCCTACAATCAGATCATGAAAGTAAGCTTTAATGGAGTTTTCAACTTCATCTTTTACATTTTCGTAACTGTAGCCATCATCAAAAATTAATTGAAAGTTAACTTTCAAATCTACTCCAGTAGCACTTCTAACAATCGTATCGTGGCCAATTGGAACTAATCCTGTACCACAGTTATCAAGCTCTGGTGGTTCCGTTATATCCAGTGGCCTTAATTCATCCTGGACCTTTTGGACTAATTCAGGAGTTGCAACGTTGTAATCTGCATCAACTAAAATGACATCAACGGTGCCTGCACCTCTAGGACAACGGATAATTTTGCAATCACCAACGCCGCCTATTGAATTAACCTTTTCGATATAATCCAGTAAATTACCACCGAATGCTTCACCAGCTATAGCTCTCTTTAATCGTTCCCTAAAAGCCTCAGTATCTTCTTCATCTTCACCTGGTATTAATAACCGAGTGATATTAGCTGAACGAAATCCCTGCAAAGAAAAAACAGGTAGCAATTGTCCGAAATTCCGGTTACCAATTGTACCTGCTTCATCACATTGTAAATGATATGTTGTATCCGATATCTTTTCTGTTACTGTATAAAATATTGTGTTGTAGGTGAATTTTGAACCTATATCAACACTAACACCCTCATCGCAAATAAATTCTGCTTCAACTACTGCAAAAGTTGGATCATAAGGTTTTAAGAAATAAGTTTCAGCATGCTTTAGTAAATGCTCTCTGTCTGCTGTTGATATGATTGAGTTGTCAACGTATGGTTTAAATCCACTAAAAGCTACTACAAATTCATTAGCAGTAGCAGATAAAGCTTCCCATAACAGTGAACCTTCTGACTTATCAACATCATTTCTAGCATCTTCTAGCATTTGTGAAATAATAGATAAATAATCTCCATCTTCAATAAGAGCTTTATAATCTGTTTCTTCAGACATCTATTATCACCTCTTCTTCTAATTCACCATAACAAGATGAAATATTAAAACCTACTCTTAATTTATTTTTATCTATATCTTCAAATTCAAAATCCGTTACATTAAATACTCTTTCATCCCATGCTAAAGCATCTTTTATAACATCCGGTAATTTTGCTTTTACAAGATCTCTATCCATTCCAACAAATTGATTCATCTTAGCACCGAATCCATCGGTATGAATATAAGTACTTTTATTTTCAATTGATAGATGTAAAAATACCGCTTGATGTAATGCTTCAGCTCCATCTATAAATTCACTTACTACCCGTTTTTTCTTCTTATCTAATTTCCATGTTTTAGAAGTTCTGATTTTAACTGCTAAATCTTCAGGTGCTACATTGCTGGCATATTGTAAGGCTTTTGGTATCATTGCAATCTCCCTAATATTAGATATTTAGTAATACCAGCTTTACTTAAACCAACAACACGATCACCAGCCTTCAATGAATTATCTATTTCTAATTCACCTTCATGATCTTCACCATGGAAATTACCTTTAATTGGAACAGTAAAAGAACTTAAGTATTCAGGAATAATAACCAAACTTTCAGGCAGTGGCCCTTCTGTAGAATCAAGTTGAATTTGAGTAGGTGTAACCATTGTTGCAAAAAATATATCTGCGGGATTTGTACTGTCTGTATAATTCCCTATTAGCATTTTTAATTTATTTCCTACATCACTCATTTGGATAACTCCAATCCGGTTCTCTTGTTTCCCAGTCATCTAACATCTTAATTCTTTCAAGCTTTAGATCCATATCATGATAGCCTGATTTAAAATGATGTGTTACTGATTGAACACAGAACCAACCTCTTATATATTCCATATTATCTTCACTGAAAAAATCTACTTTAACAGGAGTACCACCTCTAACTGTTATATCTCCCTGACAACCACTTACTGAAAAGTTAACTATTCTATTTTCAACATCCTTTAGAGTATTTTTAGCTAAGTTAGCTGCATTTTCTCCTTCACCAATCTTGACATTCTTATTGATGGTTCCATATATCTCTTCTAAAGCATCATTCTTTAGAATGGTAACTTTTCTATATCCTTCTTCTTCGTTTTCTCTTTTAACCTCTCCAATAGCACTTACTTGAGTAAAAATATCAGCGACATCTTCCTCATAACTATAGCTAGTTATGTATCCTGCTGATATTTGTATGTGAGATTCTTCAGCTAGCCATTGTTGGGAATGAAAACATAAATTTCCACAATCATCCCATAAATAAAAGCGTTTACCAGTATTGTTGTAAGTCGCTTCTATTGCATTGTGGATCATATCCAGCCATGTTGTTTCTTCAACAGTGGCTGGTAGAAGATATTCTGAATCCATAATATGAGGTGGTTCAAGCATAGACATTCCAGCGGCTTTGCCTACATACTTGACCACCTCGGATGCTGTTATATTTTCGTAACTGTAGTAACCTTCAGATTTATTTAAAATTTGGATTTGATCATAAGCAGTGATCTTACACCATTCCTTATATTTTTGAGTTTTACGTATCGATCCTAAAAATTGGTTGTGTCCACCATCTAGAACAAATTTAACTATATCTCCATCTTCTGGTGTAATTGCATCCCTTAGAACCTCACAGCTTAAACTAGCTGCAACATTAGGTTCTCTTGAAATATCAATCCCATCTTTCACTGCTAAATCATACCAAATTCCAGTTTTAGCCTGATACAGTTTTAGAACAATATCTTGTGCGCCTATTTTAGATAAAGCCATAACTATGCCACCTGATTTTCTTTAGCTAAGTTATCCCATTCTTTTTGACGGTGTTCATTTAAACTTTCTCTAAACTTTTCATCTGCTGTAGTACCGTTTAAGGCGTCCTGCTGCGCACCTTTATTTTCGGAACTCCATTCCGATGAATCACCAGCTACCAATAAATGGTGTCTTTCACTAGAACCTACATATGGTAGTTCCTGATTTTTTTGCGGATGATATTCAATAAAGGTTACTGAAAAGATGTAGTCACTTAAATTATCTGCTTCCTCTTTATAGGGATAATCCTGAAGGAATACTTTTACATGGGTAGAAGGTTCATCATGAGTTCTAATTATAGTAAGCTCTATAGGCTCTCTGTCCTGCTTGATGTACCAAACTAAATCAGTGAAAAATCGAATGCCCTTAACTGCTTCTTTAAATGTATACGGATAAGTTTTCTTAGTAATTTCAAAATTGAATTTAAAAGTCTGAGGACCATCCAACTGTCCATAAGTGAATGGCCTACCGTTTACCAGTGTTTCAGACGCTGTTTTATCTTCATTTGAAATTTCTATGCTATCAGGAGTTTGAGGTAATAATATATCTTCACCTTTATAAGTTATATAAACTTTGTAAATATCATTTAATACACTGCTTGCCATATATTAACCTCTTGCTAAACCTTTAGGCTCGTTATAAATAACATCATCTATAACTTGAACAAACATATCTTTAAACTGATCTATAGTTCCTATAGCATCTTGAGCATTATTAATTGTTCCAACATTGACATTAACTGTAATAGGTCCAGTAGTTGAAGTAGCTGGTTCTGCGCTCGGTAATTCCCTACGTCCTTGAACTAAAGCTCTAGATTCCTGACTGGTATAAACACGTTCACCACCACCGAACTGAACTAATTCAGGACCGGCTTCACCAACCCATCTAAGTCCAGGTGTTGCTGAATTTGTACCAACAGCATATCCGTACCAACCATCAGCACTAGATTTTCTAGGATTAACCATAGCTGGGATACTTCCATATCGAGCTAAGATATACCTGATAGCTGCTACAACGTTTGCTAGTGGATCATAGATATTATTACTTAAGCCCGGATCACGATAAGAATTAAACGTATCTGGAATCACCTGCATCAATCCACGTGAATTTTGACCAATAGCTGCGTTACTATCCCAATTATTCGTGTCATTTGGATTTCCTGAAGATTCACGTTGAATGGCATATAAAATATCATTTGCATAAGAAAGCGGTTGTCCGGTTCTCTGTAGAGCCTGTTGAACAATTCCACTCCATTGCGAAACACCAGCAGAAGGAGTCCAGTTAACACTGCCTTCACCAATTGTTCCAGCTACTGGAGTTGGATTGTACTTAGCGTTATAAGCAGTCTGTAATAAAGCTGCTAGAGTATTACCTACTGGATGTCCACCATCTAGTGCGACAAATCCTGTAGCATCACTTCTAGGTCTATGCTTAACTTCACCATTACCGGTATTACCACCAATGTAATCAATCGTACTTCCGTTAACACCAGCAACAAGTTCAATATGTCTATTACTGAATATAGCTGCATATCCGGGCTGAGGTGTCATAGTCCAACGACCATTAGCCTGCGCCCATGCTGTAACATCAGGAACATAGTTAGTAGCTGGGAATGGTACACCAACATTTTCAGCACAATAACGGACAAACGATACACACCATGCCCCGTTATTTCCATATCTAGCACCAAACATGGATGAACCATTTAAACCACCTTGACCATGATATCCAACATACTTAGAAGCTTCCTGAATAATAGCTGGTATTGCTGTTGGTGCAGCATTTTCAACTTCAGCTAAGTCCATTCCGGTAACTTTAGCAATTAAATCTAAAGCTCCCTGTTGACTTAAGAACTCCATTGTTTCAGTAGCATTGAAGTTTCCAGCTTCAAATGAACTCTGCATGTCATTGATCATACTTTCAATAAAGGATTGAACTTGTGATCCTGACATACCCTGAAGTAATCCTGCTAGCATCATCTGACCAACCCAAATCATGTAGTCAGAAGGTGAATGGATACCTAATCCCTGTTCAAATGTTGTCTTTAGCTTTTGCACTAAATCACTAGCAGTATTAACAACAGATTGTTTATTATTGTCAATACCGCTCTTTAGGCTCTGCATCATTTGATTTCCAGTTTCCTGGAATATTTTAGGTAGAGTCTGTATAGTAGTAGCTATACTTTTCACCATGTTAGATACAGTGGATACTATAGAAGAGGCCATGGTAGAAGTTGATGCTATAAGTCCAGCAACCATAACTGCATATGCACTCAATAGACTTGCGGACATTGTCGTGATTATGGATATAGCCTGATCTCTAGTTAGAGTAAAATTAGCTATAACTGCCTGTGACATTCCAGCAACAATAGCTGTCATGTTTGCACTTAAAGCAGCCATCAATGCAGCAGATGAAGCTGTTAATTCACCTAATACTGCTAAACTACCAGCCTTTAGACTTTCCATTACGCCTAAAGTACCTGCAGCCATTACCTGGAATACTGCAATAAATGCACCACTTAAACCACCAGCAGTAGCCCCCATTTGTGCTACCATCTCAGCAACCTGTTGAAGTGTTGCGGCTTTAAGTTGTGCTAAAGCTCCGAGTGTAGCGGCTATTAAGCTTGCAAAAATAGTATTGAATGAACCACTAATAGCTGATATTTCAACTCCAGTTTGAGCAACCATTAAATTGATCTGCCCTAGTACTGCTTGTGTCATAGCTGCAAATTGAGCTGTTGTGACAGCAGTAATTTGCATCATGGTTCCCTGAATACCACCTAGGATATTTGCAAATCCCTGATTAACTACTTCCTGTAATTGTTGAATTTGTGCTTTAGTGGATTCAATTGTTGCAGTATAATCAACTGTTTGGCCACCACCACTGAAGATTCCAGTTATCGCATTCCATGCATTAGTAGCCCATGAAGTAACACTGGACCATAAGCCTTGTAAACCATTCCAAAAGCCTTGAATTAAGTTATTACCAATATCACTAAAGATAGTAGAAGGTGAGGCTATTCCAAATATGGATTTAACCTGAGTAACAATCCAGTTGAAGCTGTCACTAAACCATGAAGTGATTTCATTCCACTTATTAATCAGTCCATCTTTAAAACCTTGAATAAGATTAGTTCCCCACGACAATGCAGTTAAATACATGTTTGTAAAGAAACTACCTATCTGAGTTCCAAAATTTTGGACGGTTAATACAGCCTGATCCCAGCCTTCAGCAAATGAACTAAAGAATCCTGAGATGTTATTCCATGCATTACTAAACGCTCCAACAATTGCATCCCATGCTGCAATAACAGCATTCCTAAAGCCTTCATTTGTGTTCCATAAATAGATTATGCCTGCTACTAAAGCTCCAACTGCCATTGCTACTAATCCAATAGGATTAGCGTTCATAACGATATTTAAGGCTGCTTGAGCTAATGTTAGGCCTTCAGTAGCTGCAGTTATTGCACTAATTACACCAGCTACAAAACTGTAAGTCTGATAGGCTAGGAATGCACCACCAATAACGGATAATACAAATCCTATTGTTTCTCCATTTTCTACTATCCATGAAAGCCCATCTACTAGAGCTGTTAACATTGTTGGTGCAGCACCTACCATAGTAGAAACAAAATCAGCTATCTTAGGTGCTAGTTCTGCAATGGTAGTACTCAGTTGTTCTACTGAAGCCTGAAACTCAGGTGAATTTGCTAGTTGTCCTAGTGCAGATGAAACTGGTTCAAAAGCATGCTGTGCAGTGTTGGTAAAGTTAGTCCATAACTGTCCAAACGTCACATCCATACTTTGGAACTTTTCATTTATTTCTGCACTCGAACCTATTAAAGCGTTCTTAACTACCTCTGCTGTTATTTGCCCTTCAGATGCTAACTCTCTAATCTGTCCTCTAGGAACACCCATAGAATTAGCAATAACATTAATTAATTCCGGTGCATTTTCTAGAACAGAATTAAGTTCATCCCCTCTTAAGGTTCCACTAGCTAAACCTTGTGTTAACTGAAGTGTTGCATTAGACATCTCTTCAGCAGATGCACCACTGATAGCAAATGTCTTATTAAGGTTTTCAGCAAATGTAACCATCTCTTCAGTATTACTAAAAGCATCCCGTGCATTATTACCGAGGGATGCTACTAGATTCTGAAGATCAGAATATGAACCCCTAGAAGCTTGTGCAGCCTGATAGATCTTATCCTGTAGCTCTCGTGTTGTTTGTTGGGAATTGTTAATTTTGTTAAACGATTCGTTAACTAGATTTAATCTTGATGTAGTTTGTGATATGGAATCGGACCAATTAAGTGCGGCTTTTACTCCCTGTAAGCTGGCATAGGTACCAACTACACCGCCTATTGCTCCTAGTAATCCCTTAAACCCATTGCTTAATGAATCGGCACTGGATTTACCTTCGTTTAATGCCTTGTTATGTCTTTCTTGTTCTTGTCTAGCTCTTTCTGATTCCTTTTCTAAATCACCAATGGATTTATCAAGTGCTTGAGCAGCACTCATCATATTTCTGCATGATTTCGGATCAAATGCTTTATCAGTATCTAAAGAATTTAAAGTAGCTGATACGGTTGAAATTGCATTAGAAATATTTCTTAGTTGAGGTGTAAAATTATCAGTTAAAGAAATTGAAGCTGCAAAATCTGGCATGTTTAATCACCCCTATTTCTTTTGTTTTTTCTCAGCTTCTTTCCTTTCCTTCGCCCTTCGGTGCGCCCAGTAATCCAAACTACCGATTAAGTTCCCTCTTGATTCAGGACTTAATTTATCCCAGTCATCACTGGTCCAACCGAACCTGTCAGTCATGATAGACAAGTAAAAAAATTCTTTATCAGCGTATGAACATGTGGCATTGTGTTCACTCGCATACTCAAACGCCTTTATTCGTTTTTTGTTTCAGCCTCTGCATCTTCTGCTATTGTGTCACTGGTTGAAAAGTTCTTATCAAATTCACTTAGTAAAGTTGCACGTTCCTGAAAATCTAACATCTTAAATAACAGATCATATTCATCACGTGCGCCCCATGATTTTTGATTTTCCTTATCTGTTAAATCAGGATAAACAACAGACTTAGCTAACATCTTATTTTGATATTCATCCTGGTTTAAATTAGATCCAACTTTTCTACGTGTCCTAGGATCAAACACTGGTTCCATACATTCTTTCTTAAGATCTTCAGCTTCTTCTGAAGATAGAATCTTAAGAATAAATGGAACTGGTTTACCATTTTCATCAACGAATAAATCAGATACTTGAATTTTGATAGGTTTACGTTCTTTCTTGTTTTGTTTTAGAAAAGGATTTACTGCCATAATATTTCCCCCTTATAAAAAATTAAGGGAGCCTAATAGCTCCCTTTTAATTTGAATCTGACTAGCCTAATACTTTCTGTTCAGCCATCATTAAACCGTCAATAACGTCATATGCCTGAATTAATTCATAGTCATCATAAGTACCAGCAAATGATGTGGTCTTAACTGCATCATCTACATCTAGACTAGAAACTAAAACTTCATCAACGTTACAGTTATAATAATTTGTAATTTTTTTACCTAATGCTGTAGTTGGATCCCATTCAATAACTGTACAGTTAAAGTATTCATCAACACCTTCATGTCTTAAGTTCTGTTGAAGTTGAACCCAAATATCAGTGATATCATAGCCTTCAATACTAAAGGTACCTTCTGTACCAGTTGTTTTATGGAGTTTAGCAGCAGTACCTAAAGCACCGAGGGCTGTTTTGCTCTTTTCATCTTTAAATTCGCATGTTGTTACATACATTCCATTTTGTTTAGAGCCATCGGTAAAGTAGAAATAAATATATCCCAATGCCCCATTAGGAACGTTACGAACATCCATTAAAGGATCGCCTGTTATAGCTGTAGCCATTTAATCTCTCCTTTACTATAGAATGTAGATAGTCATATACATCTGTTCCATAGCATTGACAGGGGTAATTTCTACTTCTACTTTTACAATTCGTTTATCAATCTGTTCAATGCTAATGGTTGAGGCATCGAAATCCTGAATAGCTCCCATATTTTCAAGCTCTTCAAGATATTCTTTTATTTCTGTTCTAAGTGCAGCTCTTCCAGCATCCGTGTTCGGAATAATTCCGTTATAATTGTTGTTGAAGATAGCGGCTATATCATTACAACACTGATCAACTGTTCTAATAGTTTGGTTACGTGTCCAGTCCTCATTTTGACCTTCACCAAATTCTGTTAGTGTGTTGATGTCTAGTAATGTTTTGACATGTTGCTGTCTGTCTATTCCACGACATAAGTGGAATGCATAGTAACCTTCATCAACTAATGTACTTAATCCACGTTGGGTATTATCAATGTCGATATCGTAAGCACCGGTATACTCTCTATTAGCTGTACTATCCTGAACACGACATCCTGCATGAAGTCCTGCTGTCCAGTAAACTAGATCTGTATCAGGATTAACATCATCATCTTTTAATGTGTTAGAAACCTGAATGATTCCTTCATAGTTTGCCGGTTCTTCAGTTGGTGGCATTACTGTTTGGAATTTAATTCCAATGGTATCTCTCAGACGTTTTGTATATTCGATAAACATCTGTTGGATACTTTCATTCTTAACTGGTAATGCTAAGACGTGGAATACTTGAGTTTCTAATTTATTTAAAGCTTCTGAATAATCCCCAACAGTAACTTCACTGTTTGATCCACCAGTTAGTGGAACCCCAGCATTTTCTTCTAGTTGGATAGATCTGTTCCAAACTATAAAGTCATTGTCTTTTAAGTTCCCAACATTCTTTACAGTCTGTTTATCAACTTCAGCTCCATCTAAGAAAGTTTTAACAACAAATTTAGCTGGAATAGTCGGGCTAAGTGTTTCTGTTTCAGCACTTGAATAAGTAACAGCAACAGATGCTTCTTTATCTTCGCCTTCCTTTTGAGTTGAAAAACTATAAACAGAAATTTCCTGTTCTACTTCTTCTTCAGCAGTTTTCTTAGCTTTAATAGTTAAAGAATAGTTTTGATTTTCAGCTAATCCTGATAGGAATGTATAAGTAATGCTACCATCCTGCTGGTCTAATGTTAGTTTTCCAGCTTGTGGATTAAGTGTAGCTGCACCCTGTTTTAATTCAGGAGTAATGGTATATTCTTCAGCACCAGTTAAAGTAGCTTTAACTGTGTTATCTGTTACTTCATAAGAAACAGTGATACCAGTTTCGCCATAGTTATCAGAAGCTGATCCTTCTTTTAACTTGATAGTACTGGTAGTAGCTGGAGTAACAGTAGCGTTTAAGGTACCAGTGGATAATAGAATTTTAGAAGTGTCTTTAGCTGCATAAGCTAATACATTAAATTCACCATCTCTAATTTCAGGAGTAACGTAAATCGTAATGTTATCTGCACTTTCATTAAAGGACAGATTTTTAATTTCTTTACCATCTTTAGTAACAGAAGCTTTAGGTTTATAGCCTTCAGGTAAATTACTGTACTTAACAGTTACCTGATTAGCATTTGCAGAAAAATTAACACTAGCATTTGAAAGTTCATTTTCAACTGTTCCAGCATCAACATCTGCCTGAATAGAAACTTCTAAGTCATTACCACGTGTGCCTGGATATTTAGCAGTAGCTATACCATTAGTTGCTTTATCCCCTTTACCATTTAAACGGGCAACAACTAATTCATTAGCTCCACCTAAGAACATCTCTCTAATGTTTTTAACTTCAGGTGCATCCGTGTTATATCCGAATTTATAAAGTGCATCTCTAGTCCAATCTGAAGCTTTAAAGGAACGGATAGAGTCATCAGCTCCCCAGTTTAGTTCTATTGGAATTGCTAAAATTCCACGTTCGCTAACTAAAGCAGTAGCACGTTCACGAGATACTACATTAATTCTTGCACCTGGTAAATTACTGCTGGGAATGGTTGTAAAGGTTCCACCTTCGTAAGCCATTTATATCCCCCTTTCATTTTTCTTGTTTTCTAAAATCTCTAATGCTTCCCCGATTGTGTAATACTGATCATCTTTTAGTTCTGTTTGAGCTAGCCAGTAAACATCACCAGGGATTTGTTGAGAAATTTTTAAAGCCGAACCTTGATATTTCGGCTCGGCTTTCTTAATCGCTTTCTTTGATTTCCTACTCATTTTTCAATCCTATATATTCTTCTAATTCCTTCATGATAGGTAATTCACCATCCATAATATGAACTTCCCTAACAACATCAAAAGTAATAACACCGCTTGAATCATCGATCCTATTTGCACTTCTGTTTAGTGTTAATACCAATCTATCATCTTCAAGAGTTAACCATTTTAGGCATAATAAAGCCCTAGTCATAACATCATTTAATAATTTGTTATTCCTAGGGAGTAATATATTAATTGTAAACTTTAATGTAACTTCTTCTATTTCCCTTACATTCTGTGGGATATAGGCTAAATCTCTTACACTAAAGTCTCTAACCTCGATAATAAAACATGGCTCTTTTATATTCTGAACTGGATTAGCAGTGTAGTTTGTGAATCCAGGAAAGTATTTCTTTAATCTCATTGAGATAGCATTCTTTAAAGATTCAATCATGAAAATACATCCTTTAAATACTTACTGACTACCTGATTAATAATTGAACTGGACATTTTCTCGACATCATCAACAGCTCTAGTCATCATAAACTGTCCGGGTATCCAGCCTTTATGGTTTCGAGTTCTATGCCCATATTCCACATAAACAGCATAATCAGCTGTATTGTATAATTCTTTCTTATAGGTATTACCTTCTTTTGTAACACCTGGAGTAACCATCCAGCTCCTAACTAAATTACCAGTATCTCGTGGAGTATTATTTTTTGTACGCCTTAACGCTTCAGCAGAAAGTTTATTTAATCCTTCCTCGCACACCGACCGACCGAGGCTATCAGATTTTTTCTTGAGTTGTGCAACGAACTTATCCATTTGTTTAGTATCAATCTTTAAACTCATTTTCTCCCTCGTAAACTTCCTCTACAGCGTGTTCTTCGTAAATCTCTAATGGTATCGATTGTCTAAAATCATTCCTGTGAGCTACTCCAGCTTGTTTGTATTTCTGAGTGCAGCCATTAAACGTTACTTCAAGTATGGATCCTGCTGGAATAATATAATCAAGAGATGTAACAACCCTTACCGATTTATTAGCCTGAGCAGGTTCATTCTTAGTTGCTGCTTCTTTACTTTGATATGAAAGCCTACATGGAATATCTTCTAATGTAGGAGTAAGCTTGAAATCAGTTACTCCAGTATCAGGATCTTCTGTTGGAATTTCCTGGTATACTGTCATAACTCCAGTATTTAAACTATCAAAAGCTTTTCTAGCAGCTCGAATATATCTATCAGGAACCGGTATACTTTTCTCCATTTATTACTCCTTCTTAGTCACACTTCTATAACGCATCAGGAATACTCTACTGCCTCTTCTTAAGTTGTTAAGGTTATCCAATATTAAAGTATCGGTTGATTTATCATCTGACTTATCAAATTGAATGGTTGTATCATCTTCATTGATACTTGAAACTAATGCCAATGTTTCTACACCTAAAGCATCAGCTCCACCTAACGTATATTTCTGATAAAGAAATTCACCCATAATCATTTTGATAATTTGTGAGTTCATAATTTCAGGAATGCTATTACGATTGCAGTAAATCTTTACATAATCAATCCGTTCATTAATTGCATACTCAATTAGGAACTCATCATCATTTGATGCCTCATAATTAAAGAAAGCTTTAAGAGCTGCTTTTACTGTAGAAACATTTAACTTCATACCATCAACCTTTTAATAGAGTGTCTAATGAATCAGAAGTATCTTTAAAGATAATTGAACATGGTGCTTTTGGATAAGCTACATTAAATCTTGAAGCAACTGTCATAATGTAACGTACTGGTCTAGCTTCAAAGTTAGACAGAACAGCAATCCCACCATTGTTCTTTAAGGTAATACCATCTTGTCTACCTAGAACTAATTCTTCAGCAGTATTACCAACAACAGTAGCACCTAAATTAATATTAGGAATAAGAACTAAAGTATTCGGATCCATGAATGGTTTCTGTTCCTGATCATCCCATGTATAGTAATAAGGATTTCCTTGATTGTCATTGATAGTAACAACTTCCCATCCTAGATAATCTCTTAAAGCTGTTTTAACTTCTTCAACAGTTAATGTTTTGTCTTTACCTTCTACAGATCCTAAAGCTTTAGTAACTAACTTTTCGTTCATTCCGAGTTTTACTAAATGTGCTTTATTACAAACTAGAACAGCTGGATTTTTCTTAACTCTTTCATTAATTAGCTGGTTGTATAAAAGCCCTTTCTTGATAATGTCATCATTAATCAAATCAAGATCCACTTTTTGATCTTGAGGAACTAGATAATCCCATGGTTGTGGATGGAAATTATTTTCATTAATTTCAACTTTACCAGCACCTAGTGCCATAGCTCCAACACGTTCCCTAGCAATATATTCTGAATTGATTAATCTACGTTCAATATCAAAAACCATTTTTGCTGCTGCTTGAACTTCTTGTTCAGTTGAAGCATTTTCCAGTTTTCTAATTTGACTATCACTTAACTGATATTCTAATTTGAATGTGACCATATCCATAATACGATCATCAACATTTGGAAACTGTGCTAATGGTGCAATTGTATTATCAGCAACAGCTAGAGCTGTAGGATTATAATCAACATCATAATCAGTTATCTTGATATATTCTTCACTTGTTCTAACAGTTGGGAAAAATTTCTCAAATACATTATATTGAGTTTCATAATTATCTGAGAAATCCATTAACTGATAATTACTTATTTTGTCAAAAATATCACTCATGTTAATCTCCTTACTCTCCAGCTTTCTGTGCGCCTAAATTAGTAACAGCGGTATCTTTATCAGATGCTCCAGTACCACCTTTAGTAATTGGTAACGGTTGACTTTCAAGTAATGCATCCAAAGCCTCGCTTGCCGTTCCTTTTCCTGTTCCGCCATTTTCAACAGATAATGGTTGACTTTCTAATAAAGCATCTAAAGCTTCACTAGCAGTACCTTTTCCAGTACCACCGTTTTCAACTGATAATGGTTGACTTTCTAATAAAGCTGATAGAGCTTCACTAGCTGAAGTAGCCCCCGTACCACCTTTATCAATTCCTAATGTTCCAGTAGCTTTACTTAAATCAACTGTTGTACTAGCTGCACCTGCTCCACTTGCTGGAGTATATGGTGTCATGTTACCTACGCATGTAATCTTAGGTAGTTTAGCTTCAATAGATGCCATGAAGCTTTCTTCATATTCCACACCTTCAGGATATGGGATTTTATTTGCATAGATGGTTCCCTGTTTCATAACTGATCCACCTTGAGGTCCATCTGTTAAATTAACAGCTTCAGTTAAGATACCGATAGGATCAGCAGAAAATTCAAGTCCTTCACCTTTTGTTAAAGTGATAACTTTACCGTCCTTATCGATAAAGGATCCTTCATGTGCATAGATTTCATTATCATCATTCTTTTCTAATCCATCCGGTTGAATGGTTACTGTTTCAGGATCTGTGCATCTAGAAATAAATAATGCTGGACCCGAAAACTTATCTTGATGAAGTCTTAATCTCATTTTTGATTTACTCCTTGTACTGAAAACCCTATGTTTTCATTTGACATAATCTTGGCAAAATCTTTGCCAGTATTGTCCTCTACTTCTAATCTGCCTTTACCAACTCGGGGATGATAATTATTAGATGTTTTTTCAGGCTGTTCTTTCTTGTCCTCTTTACTCTGGTACAAAAAAGATTTTTCTTTAATCTGAGTTTTGATGGCATCATCAATAATTCCATAATCATCTTTTGACTTGATCTTATCTCTATCGAACTTCAAATTAGATTGACAGATTTCAACGTCACAAGCACCAGCTAAAGTTAACTGAGTTGAGATATAAGAATTGACTTCTTGATTCTTTAAATCCTGCTGTAAACCAGCTATTGTGTTCTTATATTCGTTTATTTCGTTCTGTACTTCTTCAGGATCCATTCTGTTCTTTTCAAGATTCTTAATTGTCTTATTAGCTTCTTTCAGTTCACTATCTTTAGCATTAAGCTTTTCAGTTTCTGCCTGAGTTAATGCCTTTTCTGCACTAAGTTCTTCATGATGCAAATCTAAAATCTGGCCGATTAATTCGCCTTCCTGTTCACCTTCTAATTCAATTTCAAAATTACTTAATAATTTCTTTAATTGTTCCCTCTTCACAATTCACTCCTTTGTACATTTTGTTAACACAGTTTGCTCTGCTTCAAAGTCCACCAGTTTTACGACATGGGACGGTCTTAATTAAAGTGTGCTAATACACATTTCAATTAATAAATCTATTAAATCCGAATCATATTCGATTCGTTCTTTATCTAACTGTTGTTTTACTTCTTTATAAATAATTCGTTTTGGTCTGTCTAAATCCATTTGAAGTAATGCCTGACATATCAAATACTTAAGTTCATTCATTTTTGAGAACTAAAAAAGGCACCCATTACTGAGTGCCTAGAAAGGAATATATGTTTAAAAAATTAATCATTATAAAATGGTACCCGTACCCGGACTTGAACCGGGGACCCCCTTATTAAAAGTAAGGTATTCTACCACTGAATTATACGGGTAT
>CANRHC010000007.1 GCA_947630305.1 uncultured Bacilli bacterium | reverse complement strand
AATGTAAAGTAAATTTCTATTTTAATTTGCACATTTTTAACATTTTCTTATTACTTTAATTTTTTAATTTATAATTTTTATAATATTCATATCTCTTAATAGCATTTTCTTTATTAATTTTCATTAATTCATCAGCTAATTTAACATCTTTAATTTTTAAAGAATTATACCTTACTTCATTATCTAATAACTCTTGATAACGATCAAAATCAGGTTCCTTTGAATCAATAACTAACAAGTCTTTTTCAGGAATATAACGCATTAATAAAGTATAACCAACATCAACAGCTAATTTCTGTTCTTTAGTTGTACAACTAAGACCACCTTTAATTCCATGTTCAACACAAGGAGCATAAGCAATAATAATACTTGGCCCATCATGTAAACTAGCTTCCTTAAAAGCTTTAATAGTTTGCATAAAATTAGCCCCTAAACTTACACTTGCAACATAACAATTAGGATAACACATAGCAATTTTAAATAAATCCTTCTTAGCATTTTTCTTACCTAAATCAGCAAATTCAGCTACTTGACCTACATGTGATGATTTACTCATTTGACCACCAGTATTAGAATAAACTTCAGTATCCAATACTAATATTTTAACATTTTCATTACTAGATAAAACATGATCTATTCCCCCAAAACCAATATCATAAGCCCATCCATCTCCACCAATAGCCCAAACAACTCTCTTAGGAACATATTCTAATAAATCTCTTAATTCCTTTTTTATTGGTAAAATAGCTAATTTATCTTTTATAACATTTGATTTTTCTACATCATCAAAATTCTTTAACAACTCCTCTTGTAATTCATTAATTTGTTCATTTTCACTCTTATTACTCAACAACTTTTTTAAACGATTCCTTTTAAGTTGATAACTCATATGCATCCCATAAGCAAACTCAGCATTATCTTCAAATAAACTATTAGCCCAAGGAATACTATAAGGTGTTGAAGGTGCACTACCACCATAAATAGAAGAACAACCAGTAGCATTAGCTAATATTATTTCATCTTGAAACAACTGAGTCAATAACTTAATATAACTAGTTTCCCCACAACCAGCACAAGCACCAGAAAATTCAAAACGTGGCTTTAAAAGCTGACTACCTTTAATACTAAATTTAGGAAAAACTTGAGGATTTTGATAATCATTAAAATAACGATTAGCAACTTCCTGTTTTTCTTCATCATATTTTCCAAAAGTTAAAGCTTTACGATTATCCTTACCAGGACAAACATTAACACATAATCCACAAGAAGTACAATCATCTTCACTAATAGCCATATAATAATTATAACCAAAAGCACCAACAGCTGGTATACCTACCTTATCTTTAACCAAAAAAGGTCTTATAACAGCATGAGGACAAACTAAAGAACACATTCCACATTGAATACAATTATCATCTAACCATTTAACCACCATATTAGATATTTTCCTTTTTTCTAATTTACTACAAGAATTAGGAAAAGCCCCATTACTAACACCTAAAACCTTAGAAACAGGCAAACTATATCCCAAACGATGATTCATAGCCTCAAATAAACTTAAATTTTGTCCAAAATCATAATCAACATCTATATTCATAACAGGATTAGAAACATTACCTATAGCTTCATTAATAGCCTTAATATTATTATTTACAACAGCCTCACCCTTAGTTTTAAACTGCTCCTTAATTTTACTAGTCAATATCTCTAAAGCATTATCTACATTTAATAAATTTAATAAAATAATCTCCATAATCCGACTAATCTTACCCTTTATACCATTTCTAATAGCAATAGCATCAGCATCAATCGTTAAAACTTTAATATTCCTCTTTTTAATAATCTCATTATCACTTTTAGTCATCATTTTAAAACAAGCATCAACATCCTTAGTATTTATAAGTAAAATACTATTCTCCTTAGCACAAGAAAGCAAATGATACTTATGAAAATAAACATCCTTAGTTACAACAATAACATCTGTATTAGTAACATAAAAAGGAGCATTGATAGGTTCTTTAGAAATCCTTAAATGACTAATAGTTACTCCACCACTTTTTTTAGAATCATACTCAAAATAACCTTCAACATATTTATTTTCTAAACCAACAATTTTTAACAAATCTTTACTAGCCGAAACCATCCCATCAGAACCAAAACCATAAATCTTAATTTCCGTTAAAGGTAAAGTAATATTATAATCAGAAGTCTTTAAACTTAAATTAGTAACATCATCAACAATCCCAATCGTAAAATTATTAACAGGATTAAACTCTAACATATCAAATACAGCCTTAATATCCTTAGGAGTAGTATTTTTAGAACTTATACCATACCTACCCCCAACAATCAAAATATTTTTATCACTTAAAGAACTTACAACATCTAAATACAACGGTTCTCCTATACTACCAGATTCCTTACTCCGATCTAAAACCGCAATTTTAGTAACAGTTTCAGGCAAAACCTTCTTTAAATATTTAGAAGAAAAAGGTCGATATAAATGAACACAAATTAATCCATATTTTTTCCCATCTTCATTTTCTTTATCAACAACAAGTTTTATAGTATCACAAACACTACCCATAGCTACAATAACATTACAGGCATCACTAGCACCATAATAATTAAAAGGTTCATAACTAGTATTAGCAAGATTATTAATTTGATGCATATAACCAGCAACAATATCAGAAATATTATTATATAAAGAATTTCTAGCCTCAATTGTTTGAAAATAAATATCCTCATTTAAAGCCATCCCATACTCTACCTTACTACCAACATTTAAACTACGCCTCTTAAACTCCTTTAATTTCTCTTCATCAACTAACTTTAAAACATCTTCTTCAGATAAAGTATTAATAACATTAATTTCATGACTAGTTCTAAAACCATCAAAAAAATGTAAAAATGGCAAACTACCTTTAATAGCAGATAAATGCGCAACTAAAGCCAAATAATAAGCATCAGATACATTAGAACTAGACAACATACAAAAACCAGTAGACCGAGTTGCATAAACATCTGAATGATCACCAAAAATAGATAAAGCATTAGTAGCAACAGTCCTTGAAGCAACATGTATAACACCAGGAAGAGCCTCACCAGCAATTTTATACATATTAGGTATCATCAATAATAAACCTTGACTAGCAGTAAAAGTAGAAGCTAAAGAACCAGATAAAAGAGCACCATGAAAAGCACCAGCAGCACCAGCTTCAGACTCCATTTCCACAACTTTTACTTGATCATGAAACAAATTTTCCTTCTTTAAAGAAGATAAATGATCAATATTACTAGCCATTGGACTTGAAGGTGTAATAGGATATATACAAGAAATTTCACTAAACAAATAAGCAGCTAAACTACAAGCAGTATTACCATCAACAATCATTCTCATTTTATCACCATTTTAATTATATCAAATTTAAAAACCTTTTTAAATCAAATTACTATTATTTGCAAATAAAATATTATCAATATTAAAATCAACAATAGCCTTTTATAAATCTTTAAAATAATTAAATCTAAAAAACATTTTTATCACTAATTTTAACTCCCCAATCTATTTTACCTCGATTATTTTTTTCTAAAAATTCATTAGCTTTAGAAAAAGGTTTACTTCCAAAAAAACCATATCTTGCAGAAAAAGGTGAAGGATGAGGACTAGTAATTATTAAATGTTTAGAATTAGTTATATACTTAGCTTTCTCCTTAGCAAAATTACCCCAAAGAATAAAAACAATTGGCTCTTCTTTTTCATTTAAGACTTTAATAATATAATCAGTTAACCTTTCCCAACCAAGATTACGATGAGATGCCGGAGTATCCTTAACAACCGTTAAAACAGCATTTAAAAGCAAAACACCTTCTAAAGCCCAACCAGTTAAATCACCATCACTTCTAATTGGAACCTTTAAATCATCATATAATTCTTTATAAATATTTTGCAAAGATGGAGGAACTTTTATTCCTTTTTGAACTGAAAAAGATAAACCATGAGCTTCCCCTACACCATGATAAGGATCTTGCCCAACAATAACAACCTTAACATTACTATAAGGAGTTAATTTTAAAGCATTAAAAATATAATTTTTAGGTGGAAATATCGTTTTAGTTTGATACTCACCATCAACAACCCTCATAAATTTTTTAAAACCATCACTATTCCATATAATACTTAATTTTTCATCCCAATCATTACCAATCATACTACCATCCAATCTAAACTATTTATGATAAGTTTCATTATTATTAATTTTAAAACTACGATAAATTTGCTCCAACAAAAGACCTCTAAACAAACCATGTGGAAACGTTAATTTAGAAAATGACATTTTCAAATGACAGGCATTTTTTACATCATCACTAAGTCCAAAGCTACCACCAATAATAAAAGTTATAATAGGATAACTAATAAAAATTTCATTAATTTTAAAAGCAAATTCTAAACTATCAAAAGATTTTCCTTCAACACATAAAGCAACCCTATATTCATTATTTTTAAATATTTTTAACAAAGAAACACTTTCTTTTTCTAAAGATTCATCTTTAACCTCGATAATTTCTAAATGATGATACTTACTAATTCTTTTAGAATAATCATCAATTAAAGATTTTAAATAAGCTTCTTTTATTTTACCCACGCACAGTATTCTTATCATCGCAAACTCCTGTTACTTCATCTTGCTTAGCACACACAACATTTTTAAAATCAATTTCATATTCCCTAAAAGTATCCCATAAAGTTTCTAAAGCCTTTACTTCAGTATTATTTTCATGAGATAAATGCATCAAAACAATCTTCTTCGTATTTTCACCAATTAACTTAGCTAAATAAAAACTACTATCTTTATTAGATAAATGACCTAAAGTTCCAACAATTCTTTGCTTTAACCAAGTAGGATATTTACCATTAAGAAGCATCTCAACATCATGATTACTTTCAAATAAATAATAATCACAATTAGATAAAACCTTAAAATATTTATGATTTAAATAACCAGTATCAGTTAAAGAAACAACCCTCATCCCTGAAACATTAATAACAAAATTTCTAGAATCAGAAACATCATGGGAAGTATGAATAGAACTAATTTTAATATCCCCAATATAAAACTCTTCATCATAAAAAACAACATTATCATAATCCTTTAAAAAATCTAAATCATCCAACTGCTTTTTTGTTAAATAAACTAAAGGATGAAACTGATGCAAAAAAACCTTTAAAGCACTTGTATGATCCTTATGAGTATGACTAATAACAATCGCATTTATTAAACTAGCATCTTCATTGATATTATTTAATTGTTCTTTAATATATTTAGCATTTTTACCCAAATCAATTAAAATCCGATAATTACCACTAGAAATAAAAGTACAATTACCTTCACTACCACTTGCCAAAACAACAACTTTCATCGATACAAACTCCAAGGATTAAATGGTGTCCCACCCCGCATTGGATCACCTTTATAAGTGCCAAAATGTAAATGAGTACCCGTTGAAGAACCAGAATTACCCATAGCTCCAATAACTTGTCCTCTCTTTACCTTAGAACCAACAGAAACATTAACCGCCGATAAATGAGCATAAATAATTTCATAACCATTTCCATGATTTATAATAATGTAATTACCATAACCACTACCACAAGAACTACCTAAATAACCATTTTTAGGACAACCAGTATTAATACTTACAACACTACCCTCTCTTGCCGCATAAATAGGCGAACCAAAACCAGTTCCCGAAATATCAAGAGCATCATGATGTTCTCCCCAACGGTTTTCATAATCAGTAGTTATAACATAAGGCTGATTAGTTGGCCAACCCCAGTCTAAACCTGTATCAATATATTGACCAACAACATGAGATGTAGGGCCAACCTTTGTTATTTCATCAACTTTCTCCCTTAATGTAACATAACTAATCATAGTCGTCTCTTGACTACGCTCACCATTTATTATCCTCATCTCTTGAGTAGTCCGAGCCTTTCCCGTAACACCAGCTTGAGCAACAACACTCTCACCATAATTTAAATTATCATCAACTTCCGTTTTCTTCTCATAAGCAATATCAACATCCTCAGTTACCTTAACTTCCTCAACTAAATTCATCACCGGATCAATAATACTATTATTAATAATCTCACCAATCTTTAAAACAGTATTCTCACCTCTTAAACTTGGATTAGCAATCAATAACTCACGAACATTTAACTTACTAGCCTCAGCAATAGACTCCAAAGTATCCCCAACCATAACCTTATAACCATTCTTCTTCTCATTCGTACCATATAACAAATACTGACTTAACTCAGCCTTATCAGTATAAATTTTATTCTTAACAGAAATATAAGCTTTTTTAATCGAAACAGACTCCTCAAAATACATATGCTTTATATATGAACCAACATCCTTAATCTCCTCTTGAGTATTATTAATATAATTTTGATAATCATCATCATCAACAAAAGTAGTAACCAAAGCCTCCAAAGCATCCTTAAAAATCTGCTCATCTAAAACCTGAAGCTGTAATTTAACTTCATCATTACCATCATTACCAGGTTTAGTAATAGTAACAATATAACCCTCAATAGTAAAATCACTTAAATCTTCAATCTTTTGATAAATATCAGCAACACTACTAACATCCTCACCATAAGTAATATACTCTTCAATCTCAAAACCAGTAGGAGGATAAACATTTAAAACCTTATACGTATCCTTAATATTTTGTTGTTTTTCATTAATTAAAGACAATAATTCATCACGATTTTCAACCAAACCAATCCTCTTACCATCTAAATAAACCTGATAAACACTTTGAGGATAAAACATCTCACGCTTATTCATCGATATTGCACACAAAAAGATAACAATAACCCCCAAAATAGCTATAACAAGTTTCTCACTTAACTTCATATTCTAAACCTTTCTAAAAAGTCTCTTCCGAAACCTTTGTATAATTTTTAAAACAACTTTTATCTAATTCAAACAATAATTGAAACAAACCGGTACTACCCCGCCTATGCTTAGCAATAATAACATCAGTAGGCACTATCGTTTGCTTATTATCAGCAGTCTTATTTTCAAAATAATCCTGACGATTAATAAATAAAACCAAATCAGCATCCTGCTCAATAGAACCAGATTCCCTTAAATCAGCAAGACGAGGTTGATTACTCTCACGCCTCTCAGCATTACGAGACAACTGAGCTAAAGCAATAACCGGAACTTTAAGTTCCATAGCCATCGTTTTAAAAGCCCTAGATATTTCAGAAACCTCAACCTGCCTTGATTCAACCCTACCACCAGTAGTAACAAGCTGTAAATAATCAATAATAACCAAACCAAGACCTTCTGGCTTAGTAGCCAAACGACGACACTTAGCCTTAATCTCAGGAGCAGTAACAGAAGCATTATCCTCAATATAAATATTAGTCGTAGCTAACTCACTCATCGCCTCATTATAACGTTTCCAATCATTATTATTCAACATCCCAGTTTTTAACTTATCACCTTCAATTTGACCAACAGAAGAAATCATTCGATTAACAAGCTGCTCAGCACTCATCTCCAAATTAAAAATAGCAATAGCCTTCTTAGTAGTAACAGCAGCATTACAAGCAAGATTTAAAGCAAAAGCCGTCTTACCCATACCAGGACGAGCAGCTATAATAATTAACTCACCATCATGTAACCCAGCAGTAGCTTTATCTAAATCAATAAAACCAGTAGACAAACCAGTAACAACATTCTTATTCTGAGCAATTAACTCCAAATTCTCATGAGCCTGTTGCAAAACCTCACCAATCGACTTAAAAAAAGAAACATCCCTAGTCCTAATAACATCCAAAAACTTTCGCTCACTAGTATCTAATAACTTATTCAAATTTTCTTCTTCATTATAAGTATTAGTTATAATATCAGTTGCAGTATTAATAAGACTCCTTCTAATAGCCTTTTCTTTAACAATATCAATATAATAATCCAAATTAGCACTAGTAACAACAGAATCAATTACCTCAGTTAAATAATCAATTCCACCTACACTAGTTAAATTCTTCTGCTTATCAAGCTCATTTTTAACGGTCGTAATATCTATCGGTGTATTACTTTTATACAAAGAAACCAAAGCATTAAATATCTTCTTATTAGCATCACTAAAAAACATATCTTCATTAATATTCTCAATAATCTTTTCAATCGAAATAGTATTTAAAAAAGCAACACCCAAAACAGACATCTCAGCCTCCAAATTATGAGGCATAACACGATTAGCCATACAACACCTACTTTCTTAAAACAACCATAACATCAAACATAACCTTTTTATGCAAAACAATAAGCACCTTATGACTACCTAAACTACTAATAGAACCATCAATTTTTATACATTTTTTATCTATATTATAACCCATCTTCTTTAACTCATCACTAATTTGCTTAGAAGAAATAACCCCAAAAACCTTATCATCCTTCCCAGTCTTTACCTTAAAAACAATCTCCTTACCAGCCAAAAAAGACTTAATCTTATTTAAATTTTCAACTAAAACAGATTCCTCTTCCTCCCTTTTCAAAATCGATTTATCTAAAACTTCCTTACTCCTTTTCGTAACCAAAACAGCCAATTTATTCTTAATTAAATAATTCCTACCAAAACCATCACTAACCTCAATAATATCATCCTTCTTACCTTGATTCTTAACATCCTTTAAAAGAATTACTTTCATAAAACAATCACCTTCATTTCAGTAAATTTATTATAACAAAATAAAAACCAAAAAAAAAGAGATTTAATAATCAAAACCCAAATCATCAACTAACCAATTATTATCCTCTTTAACTAACGCAAAACTAAACTCCTCATCCCTCCGACAAAAATTATAAACCTTATCATCACAAATCAAAAACCGAATAACACCATTAATCTTATCATCACTAGCAAACAAAGGATGAACCTCCATCTCATTATAATCAAAAATAGCAATTGCACTATTAGAATGCAAAGAAGTAAACTCACTTTTTAAAACTTTATAATAACTAACATTATTAACAACCTTTAACAACTCAAAATTCCTCGTCAACTTACTATATAAATTAGAAGTAGTCAAAAACCTTAAACTATCCGTAAAATCATCAGTTAAAACCATATACTTCTCATCATCTTCCTTAGTATATAAAGGCTCAATATCACTAATATTATAATACCTAATCAAATTAAAAAACTCCATTATCTCCTTACGCTTTGCAAGAATAAAATCAACAATCTCATCAGAAGACATATCAGTCTCATTAACCAATTCATACTTCTTTTCCTCAAAAGGAGCCTCAGGATCAGATAAATCAATTACCTGACCTCTAAAAGTAAACTGAAAAATAACCGAAATAACAATACCCAATAAAATAATTGCCAACACAATTAATATATAAGGGACCAAATTCTTAATCTTTCTCTTCATCTTCATCTTCCTTTACTATCATTCTTATCTTTTTCTTTATCCTTTGTATAGTATTATCAATTTGTTTAGGATTTTTGTCAAGCTTTTTAGCAATTTCTATATAATTTAATCCCAAAATTAAATACTCATACACCTGATACTCAAAATTAGACAATAAATGCTTTATCTTAATTTTAATATGCTCCAAAAAATCCTCTTCACTAAACTTAACATAAGGATCAGCATCATTATCCGCCAAAACATCTTTCAATAAAACACCACTACCATAATCATAATCTAAAGACAACTTATCATTATTTAACTTATTCTTATAAGTCTTACTCATCTGAATAACCTTAATCAATCTTCTTTCCACACACAAACTAACAAAAGTCTTCAAACCAGCATCCTTATTCTCATCATAATTTTTTAAAGCATTAGTAAAAGCCAAAAGAGCCTCCTGTTCAAAATCATTATAATCAATACCATACTTTAAAGCAGCATTAGCATACTTCTTTAACATATACTTAATTTGCGGTTCACAATAATCATATAGTTTTTCCAAAGACTCCTCATTAGATTCACAAACCATATTATAAACCTCACTAATCTCTTCATTATTATATTTCACTACAAACCCTCCATTTTATATATTAACAAAGCAGTAGCAACAGATGCATTCAAACTATTTACCTTACCATTCATAGGAACCCCTACCAATTCATCACAATTTTTCAAAACCAAAGGCGTAATACCCTTACCTTCATTACCAATAACCAAAACCTTTTTCAAAGAATAATCAATCAAATTATAATCCTTACCATCCATAATCGAACCATAAACAAAAAAACCACACTTCTTCAACAACTTAATCGTATTAACCAAATTAGTAACCTGACATATTTTAACAAAATCAGTAGTACCAGCACTAGTTTTAATAACAGTATCATTAACACTTACACTTCTATCCTTCGGAATAATAAGACCCTTAACCCCAGCAGCCTCACAAGTTCTAATAATAGCCCCAAAATTATGAGGATCCTCTAAATGATCCAAAATAACAATAAAATTTAAAGACAAAACATCATCAATAGAAGCATAACAATAATCATCCCTTAAAATCAAAATACCTTGATGATTACCATGACACCTCTTATTAATAACATCAAGAGGCAAAATATCATAATGAAGATGATTATCCCTTAAATAATCCATCACCTTTTTATCTTTCAAATGACTACTAACATAAACCTTTTTAATCAACTTAGGATCAGTACCAAATAAAACATTTTTACCATAAGAAAGCATACAACCACCGACACAATTATACTATAAAAAAAAGAAAGATGCAAAAAGACAAAAAAAAGAACTTGACTTAACAAATTCTAATTTTCATCACCAGAAACATCATCAGATAATTTACCATACTTAACAACCTGATCAATCTCTTCCTTAGTAATAGTCTCTCTTTCAATCAAAGTATTAGCTAATTGCATAACTAACTTCTTATTATCTTTTAAAATCTTTTTAGCATTATCATAACACTCATTAATAATCTTTCTTGATGCTTGATCAATCTCCAAAGCAACCTGATCAGAATAATTTTTAGTTTTATTATAATCTCTTCCTAAAAAAACATTTTCACTAGAAGATTCATAACGCATAGGTCCTAAATCAGACATCCCATATTCAGTAACCATACTCCTAGCAAGCTCAGTAGCCCGTTTAAAATCATCACTAGCACCAGTAGTAATATCATCCAAAAACAACTCTTCACTAGCCCGACCAGCCAAAGTGCTAGTAATCATCGCAATCATCTCACGTTTAGTATAACGACTAATATTATCCTCTTTAGGAGTATAAGCAGTATAACCACCAGCCATACCACGAGGAATAATCGTTATTTTTTGAACTTCCATAGCATCCTTTAATTTCAAACCAATCACAGCATGACCAGATTCATGAACAGCAGTTAACCATTTAATATTATCACTTAATTTTCTTGAAACCTTAGCCGGACCCATTAATACCCGATCCGTAGCCTCATCAATATCCTTAATCGTAATATTATCTTGATTCTTTCTTACCGCAAGTAAAGCAGCTTCATTAAGTAAATTCTCCAAATCAGCTCCACTAAAACCAGAAGTTCGACGACTAATACTTTTTAAATCAACATCCTTAGCTAAAATCTTATCCCTAGCATGAACCTTCAAAATAGCCTCTCGCTCCTCAGTATCAGGAAGACTAACAGTTACTTGACGATCAAAACGTCCAGGACGAAGCAAAGCAGGATCCAAAACATCAGGACGATTCGTAGCAGCAATAATAATAATACCCTCATTAGCACCAAAACCATCCATCTCAGTTAACAACTGATTAAGAGTTTGCTCACGTTCATCATGACCTCCACCAATTCCAGAACCCCTTTGACGACCAACAGCATCAATCTCATCAATAAATATCAAACAAGGAGCATTCCGCTTAGCCTCTTTAAACATATCACGAACCCTAGATGCACCAACACCAACAAATAACTCTACAAAATCAGAACCACTAATAAAATAAAATGGTACATTAGCTTCACCAGCAACAGCCTTAGCAAGTAAAGTCTTACCAGTTCCAGGAGGACCAACTAACAAAACACCCTTAGGAATTCTAGCCCCCAACTTTTGAAACTTCTTTGGACTTTTCAAAAAATCAATTAACTCAGCAACCTCTTCTTTTTCCTCTTTCAAACCGGCAACATCAGAAAACCTAACCTTACCACCATTCTCACTCAACTTTGCCCGACTCTTACCAAAATCCATAGAACCCTTATTAGTATTAGCCATTTTAACAAAGATAAAATACGTTGCCCCAACTAAAATAACTAACGGCAAAATATTTATCAAAATATATACCCATGAAACCTTACCAGGATCAGCATTAGTCTCATATACCTTCAAATTATTAGCCTCAGCATACTTAACAATACTATTTAACTCAGCATCAACAACCTTAGCCTTAAACACCTCATTATCATTATAAGAAGACAACTTACCTTCAACATAATAAATACTTTCCTCAGCACTAGGAGTAATAGAAATCTCCGTTACAGTCTTATTAGCAATCTCAGCCATCAACTCACCAGTTGTAATCTCCTTAGTTATAGTCCTACCCATATTTAAAACATTCAATATCACAAAAATAACCAAAATAAGAATTAAATATGGAAACAAATTTTTCAATGTATTACTATTAGTTTTTTTCATTTTAATAATTCCTTTCTTTCGTATTTATATATTATATCACACTTTTCATTTTTGTCTAAATCATATTGAGATTTTTTCAAACCTAAAATCCATAAAACCTTCCCACAAGCATCAACCATAATCATAACATCATCTTTTTCACTAGGCAAAACATGTTCATCAATTAAAATGTCCTTAACCTTTTTACTACCATTCATATTCTTAACAACCATCCTCATCCCCGGTTTACGATTAGTTAAATACAAAGGCAACACAACATCCTTCAAACTCAAATGAATCTCAAAATTACTCTTACTACCATAACTATCCTTTTTAAGCAAAACACCATCTTTTAATAAAACCATATCAGTACAAAGAATAAAAAAATCTTCATGCTTAACTTTCTTAACAATATGAAAAAAATCTTTATTAACTTCCACAATATAAGAACAAGGCAAATCAAAATAATTTTTCCTCTTAACACCACCCAAGTAATTAATCACATCAAAATAATTCTTCTCATTTAACTTAACAACATCAACACCATATATCTCCTTAAAAATTTTTTTCAAATACTCCTTCTTAATAAATAACTCCAAAGCATTAAACTTCTTCAAATCAATAAAATAATCTTTATTAATATCTTTATTTATTATATCCAATTTCCTATTTAGATATTCCATCATTTCCTGTAATTCAACACTAAACTTCAAAAACTTCTTATCAACATGAACATCCTCTTGTTTTAAAACAGGTAAAATTCTCTTTCGAATCCGATTTCTTAAATGAGATTCTTGATAATTAGTATAATCAATACAATAACTAACACCATCTTTTTTCAAACCATCAAAAATCTCATTTTTACTAAAAAACAACAACGGTCTTTTAAAAACAACACCATCAATAACCTCAACCATCTTAATCCCACTTATAGCATCCAAGGTACTACCTCTAATTAACTTCATTAAAATAGTTTCCATCAAATCATCAGCATGATGAGCCGTAACAACATAATCATAATGATACTTATTAATCAACTCTTTGAAAAAATTAATTCGAATATTCCTAGCTTCACCTTCCGTAAAATGACCCTTAACATACTTTTTTATCTTTAATAATTCAAATACCAAACTATGTTTTTCACAAAAATCCTTAACAAATCTTGCTTCATCATCACATTCAACCCGTGTATTATGATTAACATGCGCAACAACTAAAGAAAGATTCATAACCTTTTGCACCTTAACTAACTCATTTAAAAGAAACATAGAATCAGGCCCACCAGAAGTTGCCACAATAATCTTATTATTATCTTTAATTAAATCCAACATCAGCAAGACTCCTTTTAAAAACATCCTTATTTTAGCAACTAAAACAACACTTGACAAGCCCCTATTTTCTAGAACTTCTTAACAAAACATTAGCATTCTTCTGCTCATAAGCATTCGTAATAACAATAAACGCTTTAGGATCTATAAACAATATACCCTCTTTAATAACATAATAATCCTTTGTACTAACACAACACATATACATTTTCTTACGCTTCTGACTAAAACCACCAATAGAATTAAAAATAGTTAAATCATAACCAAAATTCTCAGTCAAAAAATCCTTAACCTTTAAAGACTCCTCAGTATATATATAAAACCTTATTTTGATCTAACTCCAAAATAGTCTTATTAGATACAACACTTAAAGTAACCAACATAATAAAAGAATAAACCATCGTTGGAATACCATAAACAATAAAAGACAAAAGAACAATAAAACCATCAATAATAATAATAGACTTATTAATCGGCACCTTATACTTTACCTCAAAAATCTGATTCAAAATATCCGTACCACCAGAAGTAAAACCATTTTTATATATTAAACCTAAACCAACACCTTGAATAACACCACCAATAATAGCAATCAAAATATAATCCAAATCGCCAAAAGATATAAAATCATTTAAAAAAGCAGTCAAAGAAATAAAAACAGGCAACAAAATAGAACCCAAAATAGTATTTAAAGTTTTCTTCTTACCTAACACTAAAAAACTAAGAATAATTAAAGACTGATTAACAATAAAAATAAACAAACCCTCATTAATAGGCAAAAAATCCTTCACAATAATTGATAAACCAGTAACACCACCTGATGCCAAATTAAAAGGGGCTTGAAAAAAATTAAAACTTAAAGCCATCAATAATAAACCAACAATAACACTAAAATACTTCTTTAAACTCCTATTCATTTTCAATCCTTTCCAATAACACCGATTTCATCATCTCTAAAATATCACCATCCAAAACCTTATCAACATTACTAGTAGTATAACCACTTCGCAAATCCTTAACCTGCTTATAAGGTTCTAAAACATAACTACGAATCTGACTACCAAAATCAATATTAATATTTTCACCCTTTATCTTAGCCAACTCTTCATCCTTTTTTAATCGTTCCAATTGATACAATTTACTCATCAATAACTTCATCGCCTGATCCTTATTTTTTAATTGACTACGCTCATTTTGACAAGTAACAACAATATTAGTAGGCAAATGAGTAATTCGAACCGCACTATTAGAAGTATTAACAGACTGACCACCTGCACCACTAGAATGATACACATCAATCTTTAAATCACTTTCTTTAATATCCAAATTAATATCCTGATCAATTAAAGGAGTAATAGACACAGACGCAAAAGAAGTATGACGCCTTTTATTTGAATCAAAAGGCGAAATCCTAACCAAACGATGAACACCAATCTCATTTTTTAAATAACCATAAGCATAAGAACCCTTAATTAAAATAACAACACTTTTAATACCAGCTTCATCACCCTTTTGCTCATCAATAACCTCATAAACATAACCAAACTTATCGCAAAAATGTTCATACATCCTTAAAAGCATACTAGCCCAATCACATGACTCAGTACCACCAGCACCAGGATGAATCTCCAAATAACAATCACAATCATCAAATTCATTATTTAAAACAGTATTAATTTCTAAATCATTTAATTTTTGTTCTAAAATATTAATATCATTTGCAAGTAAATCTAATTCTTCTAAAGATAAAATGTTGATAAGCTCTAAATTATCCACTAAAGATTTTTGAATACCATTTAAATCATCACAAATTTTTTTCAAAGCAGTTAATTCTTTACTTACCTTTGATGACTCCTTTAAATCAGACCAAAAATTAGGATCAAATGTAAGACTTTCTAACTCTTTAATTTTTTGCTCTTTACCATCTATGTCAAAGTGACCTCCTTAACTGGTCACTTTTATTAATTAATTCCTTTATTTTTTGTTCAATCATCTTAAATCATCCCTTCTACAGTTATTATAAAGGATTTTAAATATTTATTAAAGATAAAAAGAAAAAAAAAGATTGATATTTTATACCAATCTAAGCAATTTCAATTAATTCGTATTCCCTATCACCTATACCTAATTCATAAGCAGCATCAATAGTATGAGTACCCATCCTTGAATTAATCCTTTCAAGTAAATGATCACGTCCAGGATCATCAGATTTTTTAACCAAATCAATACAAGCTTGATCAATCGCAACAGGATCAAGACTAGCTAAAATACCAATATCTTTCATACAAGGATCTTCAGCAACATTGCAACAATCACAATCAACAGACATATTAGCCATAACATTAATATAAGCAATATTTCCTTTAAAATGATTAACCACAGATGACGCAGCATCAGCCATTGCTTCTAAAAATTCTTCTTGTTTTTGATTAAACATATCCTCATAACTACCATTATGACCACAACAATGAATAAATCTTTTTCCTTTACTTGAAGCTAAACCAATAGATAATTGTTTTAAAGCTCCACCATAACCACCCATTGGATGACCTTTAAAATGAGATAAAACTAACATAGAATCATAATTTAACAAATTTTTACCAACATAATTTTCCTTAATTACTTTACCATTTAAAATCTCTAAAGTAACATCATCTTCACTATCTAATAAATCAACATTATAATATTTAGTCCATTCGTGATTTTTTAATAATTCTAAATGCTTTATAGTAGTATCTCTTGCTCCATCATAAGCAGTATTACATTCTACTATCGTACCATTTAAATGTTTAACAATTTCTTGCATAAATTCAGGTTTAAGATAATTTTGGTTTCCTTCCTCACCTGAATGCACTTTAATTGCAACTTTACCATTTAATTCTTTACCTAAAGCATCAAAAATTTTAACAAGATTTGATGAATTAATTTCTTTAATAAAATATACTTGGGCCTTAGCCATTTATCAATCATTCCTTTCTAATAATTATTTTATCATACTTTTTAAAAAAAAACATCAACGTTAAAATTAATGTTTTTAATTATCTCTCTTGCCAAATAATTGAAGCAATTCTAAGAAAATATTAATAAAATCTAAATATAATTCTAAAGCCCCATAAATAGCAAGATTTTCTTCAGAAATTGCATTTGATTCACTTAAAAATTTAATTTTTTGAACATCATATGCAGTAAAGCCAATAAAGACTAAAATAATAATAATTGATAGAATTAAATCAAAAGATTCCCATTTAAAGAAAATATTTAAAATGGTACAAAGAATAATTCCTACCAAGCTCATCAGTAAATAACTTCCTATTTTAGTTAAATCTTTTTTAGTAGTTGAACCTATAACAGCAAATATTCCAAAAATAGCAGCAGCTAAAAAGAAAACCCACATTATTGAAAAAACATCATAAGTAATAAAAACCGTTGAAAATGTTAAACCACTTACAAATGAATATAAAATAAAACATATCTTAGCTGTAGTAGGACTCATTTTCCTTAAACGAGCAGAAAGCATCACTACTAAAACTAATTCAGCAATGATAATTCCAAAAAACCAACCTGTACTAAAAATAGTTTCAATCATTTGAGGACTATTATAAACAACAAATCCAGTAATAAAAGTTACAAGTAAACCAATAAACATCCAACCAAATACTTTAGGCATAATCCTATTTTCCATTAATTTTTCCCTCCTTGTTATATCATATTATATCATTTATACTTTAATATGTAAAACATCAAAATTAACAACTTTCATCTTGACATAAACCATCTTCAGTAAAAAATTTTTGAAATTGTTCTTCTTCATCTTTTTTAATCTCATCAGTTAATTCATCTTGAGATTTTTTTTGTAAAGAAGAAATACCAGTTGTTTTTTTCTTAGCTTTACCATCAACTATACTAATAAAAGTTGGAGCAAAAATTCTTTTTTCATTAGTAGATACTTTCTGATTATCTTCATTAGTTAAAGTATATTCATCTAAAACATTATCAAATAATTTTAATAATTCGTAATAATCATTAGTACCTAATTTAGTTGCTACAGCTTCACCTTTTTCATTTAATTCAAAAGTATCACGCAATATCTCGTTATGAGCACCATCCCAAATATCTACATAATATATTTTGTCAATATTATTATTATTTGCTACTTCAAGAGCTTTTTCAATTACACTTCGACACCAAGGACAATAAGAAGAACCAAAATAAACATAAAAAGTTTCATTATTTTTGATTTTAGAAATTACCTCAGAAGCACTAGAATAAACAATCGGATTTTTCTTAGGAATAGATATTTCACGATAATTAGTCTCACCATTAAGAGATTCATATTCTTTTTTAAAATTTTTACTACCACAACCAGTTACCATTAAAAAGACAATCAAAATAATTAAAATTTTTCTCACAATAACACTTCCTTCAAGTCTAATTTTAATTTAAATTAAAAAATAGTAAATCTTTTTTTAGTTGAATTAATTAAACTTAAAGTAGAATTAGTTTCTAGCAGCCCCATCAACTTGTAAAATAACCCCAGTAATATAACTAGCTAAGTCACTTGCTAAAAACATAAAAGCGTTGGCAATGTCAGATGGTAGTCCAATTCGTCCAAGAGGAATAGTTTTTATTAATGGTTCAATTACTTCTTTAGGAAGATTACTTATCATATCAGTTTTAATAATTCCAGGAGCAACAGCATTAACCCGAATATTAAAAGGCGCTAATTCACGAGCTAAAGATTTAGTCAAACCATTAACCGCAAATTTACTAGCCGGATAAGCAACACCAGATGGTTGACCATAAATACTTACTAAAGAACTAGTATTTAAAATAACTCCATTATTAACATCTTTCATATACTTACAAACAGCCTTAGTAACATTAAACATTGCAACTAAATTTAAATCAACAACTTTTTCAAAATCACTAGTTGTAGTATCTTCAATTTTTTGATTAGCAGAAATACCAGCATTATTAATAAGAATATCAATACGCTTATATTTCAAATATATCTCATCAATAACTTTCAAAACCTCATCATAATCCAATAAATTAGGATAATAACCAATTGCATCATAGCCATCAGTTTTAATTTTAGAAAGAGCCTCATCAATACTTTCCTTTTTACTACCAAAAATAATAACATTAGCATTAGCTTTACAAAAACTTAAAGTAGTTTCATAACCAATACCTCTAGTCCCACCAGTTATAATCACAACTTTATCTTTAAAATCAAACATAACATCATTCCTTTTCTAAAAAAATTGTATAAAAAAAAATTAATAAATACAAGATTTATTAAAAAATATTTATAACTTACCATCATCAATTAACTTTTTCCAACGATCATGAACATAAGAATTACCACCTAAAGTTTTATACCTATCATATAATTCATAAGCATTCTGTTTTTGTATTTGAGTTTTTTCTATTCCCTGATCAACATCATTAACAAAATTAACTAAAATTATTTTAACTAACTCTAATTCTATTGCATTCCTACTTTTAGAAGAATTTTCCTGTAAATCATCTATTTTCTTTTCAATAGGTTTTAAAATTTTAGAAATAAATTTTTTTAAAATAGTAATTATAGTTGTAATACTACCAATTAAAACACTAATAAAAGTTAAAATAGCCACAATTTGACCTAAAGAAACATTTTCCATAAGTTATCCTTCTTTCATATTAGTTTATGAAAATATAAAAAACTAGACATGTCATTCATCTAGTTTAAAATAAACTTATTTGTTCATTTTTAGGAATTACTTTTTTATAATCAGCAATTATAGCATCCATATCAGTTAAAATATGATATTCACTACATTTATTTAAAAACAACTCCATTAAATAACGATATTGCAAAGTATTACAAATATGACGATTATTATAAACACTTATATAATCCTCTTTTAATCCAGGATATAATTGGTCTAAGGCTGCATAATAATAATCACGTTGATTAGTTCTTAAAGTCATTCCCATTTTAGTATAAATAAATTTGGTATGAGCATCTTTACCTTTTTCAATTATTTGAGTTATTGAGTCTTCGTTATCAGTTAAAAATGGTAGGACTGGATGTAATAAAATACCCGTATATATGCCATTTTCAATTAAAGTTTTTACTAAGGCAAAACGTCTACTAGAACTTATAACTTTAGGTTCTATTTTTTTTGCTAAAGCATCATCAGGAGTAGTAATAGATATTTTTATAATTACACTATTAACTTCCGAAATAGCTTTTAATAAATCTAAGTCTCTTAATATTAAATCACTTTTAGTATCAATTGAAACCCCAAAACCATATTTAAGAATTAGTTGGAGTGCTCCTCTTGTAAGTTGCAAGTTTTCTTCTTCTAAATTATAAGGGTCAGATAAAGTTCCAAAAGATACTACACCTTTATACCCTTTACTTTTTAATTCTTCTTCTAATATTTCTAAAGCATTTTCTTTACATCTAATTTGATCAAAATTTTTAATATGATAAGTTTCACAACGAGAGTTACAATAAATACAGCCAAAAGAACATCCTTTATATAAATTCATATGATAATCAATACCAAACCAACGATTACCTTGATCAGATTTAGTCATAATTGTTTTTGTTTTAACTTTTTCCATATTAACCCACCTATAAAAATTATACTAAAAAAACTATTGTTTGTCACTTACTTGTTTAAAATCTTTTGCTTTTAAAAATCCTTTAAGTAAAAAAGATAAATATTTAGCTTTACCTAAATCACCAGCATATTTAGTTATATCTTCTTCATAATCCCTTTAATTATTAAAGGCCATTTATTCTTGTCATTTTTCAAGTGTTTTTGACTTATTTTTTCACATTTTCCTATTTTAAAAGCCAACATATCTAGCAATTTTTAAACCAAAATGATTTCTTACTAAAATAATTCCCATCTCACCACTTTCAACTGGAATATTTTTAATAGGATAAAATTGTTTAACATTTTTTTCTTTTAAATGAGACAATTCTTCTAAATCAGTTATATAAGCTTTAATAGGATAACCCATAAAAGCAATCTGTAATCTTGCAGATCCTTTATAAGTAAAATAAGAATAATAAGTAAATAAACTTAAAACAAAAATAATTAATAATAAATATCCATAACGTTTAACCAAAAAGTTTTTAATTAACAAAATTACACTAATAATTAAAGTTATTAATAACAAATAAACCATTAAATTATTAAATAATATAAAAATTAATAAAACATTATAAATAAAATAAACTATCAAAATACTTAAAAATAATTTTGAATCTTGTCTTTTTTTCTTTCTAAGTTTAATCATAATTTCAATTAAATAAATATATAATCCAATATTAATCAAAATCCATAAAATTGTAATAAAAGAATTATTAGTTAAAGAATTTAATAAATATAATATTGAAGAATAACTAATTTTTAAACTTTGATAAAGCATTAAAAAATTAATAACAATAAAAATTAAAGTTATTAACCCTATTCTTAAACTAGTATTTTTTAAATTACTTTTTAAAACCTTAAAACATTCTAAACTTAATAAAATAGCAACTAAGAAACTAATCCAAAACATCTCACACCTCTAATTAAATCTAAAATAAACAATATCCCCATCTTGCATTACATAATCTTTACCTTCTAAATATAATTTACCAGCTTCTTGAACTTTCTTTTCATCCTTTAATTCTTCTAAATCATTATATTTCATTATTTCAGCTTTAATAAAACCTCTTTCAATATCAGAATGAATTAATCCTGCACACTTTTTAGCTCCACTACCTTTTTTAAAAGTCCAAGCCCGACATTCATCTTTCCCAACTGTAAAAAAAGTTTCTAAACCTAGTAAATTATATGTTGCAAAAATTAACTTATCAAGTCCACTATAATTAATACCTAAATCTTGCAAAAATAATTTCTTTTCACTTTCTTCTAACTCAGCTAATTCACTTTCCATTTTAGCACACATAACAATCACACCAGCTTGTTCTAAAGAAGCATACTCCTTAACTTTTTTAGTATATAAATTATCCCCTATAACAGCATCATCTTCATTAACATTAGCAACATATATTATCGGTTTAGCAGTAATAAAATTAAAACTTTTAATAGCTAATTGTTCATCTTCATTTAAATCTTTAATTAAACGAATTGGTACATTATTTTCTAATGATTTTTGACATTTTTGTAAAGCATTTAACTCTAATAAAGATTCTTTATCTTTAGTAGTAGTAGCCTTTTTAATAATTTTATTTATTCTATTTTCAATAATCTCTAAATCAGCTAAAACCAACTCAATATTAATTATTTCAATATCCCTAATTGGATCAATATCCCCTGAAACATGAATAATATTTTCATCATTAAAACACCTTACAACTTCAACAATTGCATCAACCTCTCTTATATGAGCTAAAAATTTATTTCCTAAACCTTCACCTTTACTAGCCCCTTTAACTAAACCTGCAATATCAGTAAACTCAAAAGAAGTTGGCACAGTATTTTTAGGTAAATACAAATTTTCTAAAAATTCTAATCGACTATCTGGAACAGTTACAATCCCCACATTTGGTTCAATAGTTGCAAAAGGATAATTTGCCGATAAAATATGTTTTTTAGTAATAGCATTAAACAATGTTGATTTGCCAACATTTGGTAAACCCACAATCCCCGCTTTTAAAGACATATAATCACTCCTTTTTTAATTATAACACGATAGCACCATTAATACCAAGAGGTAAACCTATAACATACCATAACACAATAATCGTAATTAAAATTAAGAAAGTTAAAATACTATAAGGAATTTGATAACGAATTGCCTCACCTAATGAAATAGAACTATCCTTATCATTATATTTATTTAACATTGCTAAATAAATAACAAAATACGCCATTAAAGGAGTTAAACCCATAACAGATGATTCCCCAAATCTAAATATTACCTGTGAAAATTCAGGAGATATACCAGCATTCATCATAATTGGCACAATAACAGGTGCTAAAATAGACCACTTAGTAATAGAAGTAGGTACCACAAAAGTAGCTAAAGCACTAATCAAAAATAATAAAATTATCAAAGGTAAACCAGAAAAATTTAAATTACTAAACAAATTAGCTAAAGAAGACACAATAACATTACCAATATTAGTTTCTTTAAACAAACTAATAAATAAAGAAGCAAAAAATATTAAAACTAAAGTTTTACCAGTTCCATCTAAAGAATGACCTAAAGTATCAATAAAATCCTGATGATTTTTAATAGTTCTAGAACCAAGACCATAAAATAATCCCAAAATAACAAAGAAAATAGTTACAACAAATACAAAACCATTTGAAAAGAAAGAATTATAACTAAATAATTTATCAATATAAAAACCTTGAGTATTATCAAGCAAAGCACCAGAAAAAGGTAATCCAGGAATAATATTGTATAAGAAAATCAAAATATAAACAATAGCCGCTAATATTGAAAAAACAAATCCTCTTATTTCTTTTCTAGTCACTAAAATATTTTCTTTTTCATCACTAGGAACATGATACTTACCAATCTTATCCGCAATTTTTCTTTCAGTTATCCACGTAATTACCATAGAAACAATCAAAACAGCAACAGTCATAATAAAAATTGAACTAATTGTTGCTAGACGATAAGATGGATCAATAACCCTAGCAGCTAAAGAAGTTTCCGTTAAAAGGGAAGAATCAACACTAGTAAAAATTATAGAAAGCCCTTGTCCACAAGACAACCCAGCAAAAGAAGCAATTAAACCAATCTTAGGATTCCTTCTTCCATATTTAAAAATACAAGCACTTAAAGGAAGCATCACAATATATGATAAATCACCCATAATACTTAAAACAACACTTGCAAAAACAATTAAAAAAGTAACCGTATTTTTTTTCATCTTTTTAGTTATAACAGCAACAGCAGTTTTCAAAAAACCACTTTTCTCCATAACTCCAAAACCAATTAAAATAATTATAAAACTACTTAAAGGAGCAAAATTCATAAAATTTGATACAGTAGAACTAAATATATAACGTATCCCACTTAAATTAAACAATGACTTTATTCCTAATAAACTTTGACTATATTCAAGAGTATTAGCATTAATCCTATAAGTAGTAGTTGCAATACCAATTAAAGATAATAAACCACTTAAAATAATAATAATCCCCGTAAATATCAAGTAAGTCATAATAGGATGTAAGGTTAATTTATCTTTGATTTTTTGTTTCATATTATTCACCAATTACCTTTTTTAATTTTCTTTCAAATTCCAAACGGTCCATCATAATCTCATGCTTACAATTAACACATTTTAATTTAATATCAACACCAACTCTTGTAATTATCCACTCATTAGTTTTACAAGCATGTGGTTTTTTCATAATAACACGATCATTTAATTTATACAATACTTTTTCCATTATGAACCTCTATTTGCTCATAAGGAATTTTAATATTTTCCTTTTCATAAAATTCCTTAACTAATTTTAAAACTCTTCTTTTAATATCAAAACGCTCAGATTGTTTACAAAAAATAACAAAAGAATAAGCTATAGCTGAATCTTTAAAATCTTCCATTCCCAAATATTTACTATCACCATAAACATTAGGAATTTTTTTAGCCTGTTCAACAACCTGTTTCAACACCTTTTCAACTTTTTCACTATCTTCCTCATAAGAAGTTGGCACATCAACCTTAATACCAGCCCTTTCCTGACTAAGATTAATAACAGACGTAATATTATGATTAGCAATTACTAAAACTTCACCTGAAATACTCTTAATTTTCGTACTTTTTAGACTAAGTTCTACAATCTCACCAGTAAAATCATTAATAGTTACCAAATCACCAACAACATAATAATTTTCAGTTATAATAGCAATACCACTTATAAAATCCTGAGCTGTTTGTTGTAAAGCCAAACCTATTACTACCCCAGCAATTCCTAAAGAAGCAATAAAACTTCTTGTATCTACACCATATATATCTAATATTAAAATAAACATAATAGCATAAACAAAAAACCTAATAACATTTGTTGTTAAATCAACAATCGTCTTACGCCTTTTCTGTTCATAAGTATTCTTTCCATGAATAAAAATTTTATTAACAATAAATTTAATAACTTTATTTAATAAAAAACCAATAGCAACTATTATAACTGGTCCAATAATTTCTTTTTTTAATAAAAAATCAAAAAAACTTTTCATTAAATTTCCTCAATTCTAATTCCTAAAGCTTCCAAAATTTGTTCTAAATCTTGTTCATTAGTATAAGGTATTTCAATCTTTTTTGTACTTATTTTAACTTTAGTTCCAACTTTTTCTCTTAATAATTTTTCATAAATAGTATTGCGAATATTCTGGGTACTATCACGTTCTTGCTTTTGTTTTTTAGGAAGTTCTTGAGCATTTATTAAATTTTCCAAAGTTCTAACACTCATTTGTTCTTTTACAACACGTTTAGCCAAAGTATTAATTAAATAATCATCGCTTAACTTACTTAAACATCTAGCATGACTCATACTAAGTTCTTTAGAAATAACTAACTGTCTAGTCTCTAATGGCAAATTAAGTAAACCTAAAAGATTAGTAACATAACTACGACTTTTTCCAAATTTTTTAGCAAATTCATCTTGAGTAAGATTACTCAATTTTATAATATTTTGATAAGCAGTAGCCTCTTCAATAGGATTTAAATCCTCTCTTTGAATATTTTCAATTAAAGCAACTTCCATCATTTCTTGATCAGTAAAATCTTTAATAACAGCAGGTATTTTTTCTAAACCAGCTAACTTAGCAGCCTTCGTCCGACGTTCACCTGCAACAAGTTCATAACCTTTAATACTTTTCTTTACTATAATAGGTTCAATAATCCCATGCTCTTTTATAGAACTAGCTAACTCATTTAAACTTTCCTCATTAAAATCTTTACGAGGTTGATAAGGATTACTTCTTATTTCATTTAAAGGTATTTCTAAAATATCTTTAGAATCAGTATTAGAAACAATTTCTTTAGTATAATTATCAAAATCAATAACTTCATTAGAAAAAAGCTGTTCTAAACCTTTACCTAAAGCCTTCCTTTTAGTCTCCATTTCGACTAATCACTTCCTTTGCTAAATTTTCATAAGCTAAAGTAGCTCTTGAAGTAGGATCATAATCACTTATAGGTTTTCCATGTGAAGGAGCTTCAACTAAACGAACTAAACGCGGAATAATCGTATTAAAAACAAGAGTTTTAAAACATTTACGAACTTCCTCAATAATTTCTAAACCTATATTAGTTCGACCATCAAGCATCGTTAATAAAACACCTTCAATTCTTAAATCTGGATTCATTTTATTTTGAACCATAATAATAGAATTTAATAATTGAGCTATACCCTCTAAAGCATAATATTCACATTGTACTGGAATAATAACTGAATTACTAGCTACCAAAGCATTCATCGTTAAAATACCCAATGATGGCTGACAATCAATAATAATATAATCATAAATCTTTTTAACTTCATCTAAAGCTATCTTTAACTGTTCATTTTGTTTAAACGTTTTATCTTCTAACATTTTTCTAACAAATTCAACATCTACCCCAGCCAAATTAATAGTAGAAGGAATAATAGACAAATTTTTAAACTTAGTCTTAATAATTGCCTCTTTTATCTTACAAGAATTTATAATAACATCATACATATCACATTCAAAATCATTATTATTTAAGCCTAAACCATTTGAAGCATTTCCCTGTGGATCTAAATCAATTAAAAGAGTCTTCTTACCTTCTTTACCTAAAGCTGCTGCAAGATTAATACTTGTTGTTGTCTTTCCTACCCCACCTTTTTGATTTACTAATGAAATAATCTTTGCCATAATACCACACCTTTTATAATTCATTCGTTACTAACTTATTTTAACATAAAGAACTAACTTTGTCTTTAATAAAAGAACAAAAATTAAAAAAATTATTTTTCAAAAGAAAAAAGATAGAGCAATCTATCTTGGAATAATAAGTTTTTGACCAATAGATAAAGAATCACTAATCAAATTATTTGCATTTTTTATTGCATTAACACTCGTATTATATCGCCTAGCAATCTGATATAAATTATCACCAGCCACAACAGTATAAATAATGTTTTCATTATCAGTAATTGGAACACTTGGAATTTTTAAAACTTGACCAATTGATAAAAAATTACTTGATAAATTGTTTAAACGTTTCAATTCATCTACACTAGTATTAAATTTTCTAGCAATTTGATACAGGCTATCGCCCGATTTTACTGTATAAGTATCTACTGTTGGTTCATAACTTGCGAATGGTTTTACTAGTAATCTTTGCCCAACAGATAAGGCATTACTAGTTAAATTATTTAAACGTTTTAATTCATCTACAGATAAATTAAATTGATTGGCAATTTTATATAAAGTATCACCTGATACATTTTTTATGTAGTATTTTTAAATGTAAATATAATATCTATTTAAAATAGATATTGACAACTTTTTTATATTAGTTCAATTCTTATCCCTAAAACACCGTATTTATTTTGTTTTTCTTTTGGATAAAATTGTTCAAGAACTTTTATTAATTGGTCTTTAGTCATTGATTTATCTGATAAAATTGATATATCAAAATCTTTAAACATATCTTCAAAGTTGTTATATCTTAATAAACCAATAACCTTTACTTCAAAAAATTCGTTTAATTCTGGTTCTTTTAAAAATTTGATAGTGTCTCCGATTTTAATTATTTGTCTTTTTTCATCATTTAGTCTAATTTCAATTCTTTTAGTACCATTAAGTATAAAATTATAATACTTTGGTTGTAATTTCATTTCATGTTTCATCTAATTATTTCCTTTCTATAACTATAAATTATTATACAACATTTTTAAATGTAAATATAATATCTATCTTTTTATCCTGATAGATATAGATTTTTTCAACTAAATTTATTATTAATTCTCTAGTCGGATTTTCTAGTGATAAAAACTCACTAATATATTTTTCTATTTTTTTATTATCTATTTTATTTGATTCTTGATTTTGATTTTTAAGATTATCAATATTCTTTTTATTATCATCTATTTCTTTTTTTATATTTTCACTTATTCTTAAATATTGTGATTCATCAATAATACCTTTTAACCTATCCATATAAGTTTTATCTAAATTTTCAGTTAGTTTATTATTGATAATGTCTAGACTTTCAATTTGTTTTTTTAGTTTTAAAGTATTGTCTTCAAATTTTATATTTCCTATATAATCTTTTATTTTGTTTTTTTCAAGATATTTATGACAAACATCCTTAATATTATCTAAAATTACTTTTTCTAAAGTTTCATAATTATTCGTATGTGTTGTACAAACATGATATTTTGAATATGTTCTATAATAATCACAAGTAGTGTAACTTCTTCCTGTTTTATTTTGATATCTTATTGTTATTCGATGTTTACAATCTCCACAATATAAAAGCCCATCTAATAAATAAAATCTTTTCTTCTCTGGTCTTTTAACATTTTTAGGAAGTAGTGTTTGAACATAATTAAAAGTTTCTCTATCTATTATTGCTTCATGAGTATTTGGGACAATGATATAATCATTAGGATTATTTTTAACTGTTTTTTTTAATTTATAATTAATCTTTTTAGTTTTTCCTTGAACTGAATCTCCTACATAGATTTGGTTAGTTAGAATTGATTTTATTGTTGTATCAACCCACACACCTTGTTCCTGCGAAATACACTTGCTACTACATTTTGTATTCCACACATAATTGTAATAAGATGCTGGGGTCTTAATTTTTCTTTTGGTAAGTTCTTGTGCTATAAAGTGGTATGTATTACCTTTAAGTGCTAAATCAAATATTAACCTAACTGTTTTCGTTTGTTCTTCATTTATTATTAAATGATTTTTATTATTTGGATCTTTCATATAGCCAAAAGGACATCTTCCAGATACATATAAACCATCTTTCATTCTTGAATGTAGACTAGTTTTAACTTTTTTAGAAATATCTTTGGCATACATATCATTCATAATTGCTTTAAAAGGTGCTATATCATTAGATGTATTATCTATAAATGTATCTATACCATCATTAATAGCAATATATCTTATATTATTATTTGGAAAGTATTTTTCTATTAATTCTCCTGTTCCTATATAATCTCTACCTAATCTTGACATATCTTTAGTAATAATCATATTTATTTTACCAAGTTCAATATCTTTGATCATCCTTTTAAAAGCAGGTCTATCAAAATTAGTTCCTGTAAATCCATCATCGACATACTCATCTATAACATTATAATTATTTTCTTTTACATATTGATTAAGTAAACTTCTTTGACTTACGATACTATCAGATTCAACATTTCCATCATCTCTTGATAATCTTATATATAGTCCTACATTAAAACTACTATTCCCATTCATTAATCCATACTCCTTTCACTTTGGGAATAATGAGTATGATTAAATGGTACCTCCTTGTTTAAAATATTGCAAGTCATATATTGTTTATCTAATTCTATTTTTAATACATTAGTTATTATTTCATTTAAAGATTTACCATTTTCTTTAAATTTTAAATTAACCTTGTATTTAACCATAGAGTTCTATACCTCCAATAAATTCTATGGTTTTAATTTTTAAATTAGTAATATTATTTGGTGTAATAATACACCTAACAATATTACTTATTATCATAAACCTCCTGATTGTTCATTATTCGATTAAATATTTTTTCTCTTAAATTAAAATTAAATCTTCGCATTTATATCATCTCCTTTTCGTGATGCATGGTACCTCCACTAAAAAGAAGAGTCAAGTCATTAAGCATAGAAAGTTTTGTCTATCATCCTATAATACTTGCAAATTCATTAATTTCTAAAAGAGCAGGATAAGATGTTTACACATCAATACTAAACTATCACTTATTTCATAAGAGTTTAGTTATGTGTAAAACTTATTTCGTAAGTATGAAATTCATCCTACTTCGTAGGTTGATATTAAGGATAAAGTTAACAATTTCAATATTTAAAACATTTAAAAAATCATCCCAAATTCTAATTTTCATTAAAACTTATAGGATGATTAATTTTTACTGATTATTAGTTTTTAATTTTAAAGTTTTTACAAATCTATCTGTTAATGCTGGTTTTGCAAATTGTTCTTCTAATACTAAAACACTATTTTTATATCTGTTATATGCCACTTTATAGTTTCCTTGTTCAATTTGCTTAACACAATAATTCACTATATTATCATAAATATAATCATAAACAATATCAGATTTTTCTTCTTTATTAATTGTTTCAACAATGATTGGTGCTACTTCATAATAATGTTCTATATCTTTTTTTGAAACAAAATTATCTCTAAACCATCTTAATACTGTTAATTCATAGCAATTATCATCAAAATTTTCTTGAAAATATTTCATACAAGCCGAAGTTAAATAACAACCTCCTGATCCCGAATTTGTATCACTTTTGTCAGACCCGTGTGTTGTAGAACTCCATGATTCTTTATCATAATTTACATTAACATGTGCTGCATCATGTGGTTTATCAACTTCACCACCATAAAAACTAATATGATCATTACCATTTTTATCTGTATTAATCTTTATAGTAACTCCTCTATCATTTACATAATTTCCATACTTATCTCTATCAGCCATTATTAACACCTCCCACTTTAATTTCTGACATTCTTAAAGAAATAATTGCTTCTAACCACAACAAAGACCATTCAGCAAAATAAGATTTTAAAGCTTTTGTTTCAGTATCTAAATCAATTAAATCAAATTTTATATTTTGCAATTTTTCTTCATCTATAGATACTAAACTTTCTTTATTCACATATGTAGCTAAAATCGTATTAATTTCAACTAATACTTTCTCAAAATTCTTTTTTTGTTCTTTGTAAATATCTAATTGAGTTGATGCTGTAACATAAAATATTAAATTTTTAAAAGCAAAGTCAATATTTTCTTTTGTTGGACTACCTACATTGAAAGTTTCATCCATTAGCAAGCCTCCTTTCTTATCTTATATTATAGAATTTTTTTCTAAATAGTTCAATAATTTTACTCATTATTCCCCATAAACATTCTATCCCCTTTAACAACAATATAATAATCATCAAAGCTTTCTGTACCAGGAATAACTAAAGTTTGACCGATAGACAAACTATTACTTGTTAAATTATTTGCATTTTTTAATTCATCAACACTGATACCAAAATTTTTGGCAATGTTCCATAGAGTATCGCCTTTTTTAACAACATAAACATTACTTCCTTCAATTGGAATATAAGGAACTTTTAAATAGTTAGCTACTCCTCTTACAACAGCTTCAGCTAAATCTTCCCAATTGTTTTTGATTAATGACGGATCATCGCCACCACTATCCGCAAAACCATACTCGATTATAATTGATTCATTATTTGGAGTATCTCTTAATATGTAATAGTAATCTTTTGAAGGATCAGATGGTAATCGACGTTGATAATATTTACGGACATTTTGACCAGATTTTATAAATTCATCAGCTATACTTTTAGATAAAGCATCACTGTTCCGAAGAGCATAAATTATTTCAGCACCATCACCACCTCCGGCATTTATGTGGTTAGATAATACTATTACATCATTACCTTTTCCATAAAAACTTTGAACACGATTAGGTCTATCTTTAGGTCCTAAAGTTTCATCATCAGTTCTTGTTAAAGAACTTTCTATTCCTAAATCATCAAATCTATTTTTTAAATATTTACTTATTTTTAATGTATAATCTTTTTCAACTATACCATTACTTGATGTTCCTGGATCACTTCCACCATGTCCCGCATCAATAACGATTTTCTTTGCCATAAAATATTCCTCCTATCATAAAGTATGATAAAAGTCTATTTTGGTGATCTACTTTATTTTTATCTTGCTATATTTTTATTAGAATTTATTAAATCTTAATGAAATTATCTTTGAAAATTTTTTATAAAAGTTGCAAAAAGCAATAAAAAAAGATTTTAAAAATTGATTACAT